>JBILJL010000091.1:0-8193 GCA_044377255.1 Bacteroidia bacterium | reverse complement strand
ACAACCTCCTTCGCCAGAGCATGAAGTTAGCAGTAAGCTAAACGAAGTTAAAATTGCAATTATGCCATTTTTCATTAACTACTCCCAAATATTATACTGCTTCAATTTTACCTTTTCATCGAAGAAAATTTTGCTGGTTTCTTCGAAGCTTTGGGTATAATCACTTACAATAAACTGCTGTGCCTTTTTGCCGAAACTAAATTTGCTTGGTACAGATGGGTTCAGCAATTGATGCTTTTCCAACACGCTTTTAACGTGCAAGGCAACTATTTCACTACTATCTATTACTTCTACCGACTTCCCATAAAACTTTTGAATCTCGGCTTTTACAAGCGGGTAATGTGTGCACCCCAAAATGAGGGCATCAATTTTACTGAGTTTAGATTTACCAAGGTAACTATTGATGATTGTTTGAGAAATCTTGTTATTATAAAATCCTTCCTCAATCATAGGAGCCAATAATGGAGTGGCCAATTGTACCACATTTGCAAGTGGATCTAAAGCCTCAATTCTTTTGGCATATACATTTGAACTCACAGTTCGTTTTGTGCCTATTACTCCTATCTTTTGGCGGTAGTGGTTCTTTACTACATATTGCGCTGCAGGGTCAATAACATTCACAATTAAATCTTTCATGCCGGTAGATTTCACCACAGCTTTATAGCCTGCTGCCGAAGCGGTATTGCAGGCAATTACAATCATTTTGCAATTTTTAAACTTTAAAAACTCAGCAATTTTTACTGAGTAATTTTTAATGGCTTCCGCACTTTTTTCGCCATAAGGCATGTGTGCTGTATCTCCAAAATAAATGATTTGTTCATTAGGCAATAACTTGGTTATAGCTCTTGCTACTGTAAGTCCGCCAATACCCGAATCAAAAATTCCAATTGGTTGTGTTTGCTTAATTGTGGTAGTCATACCAAAGCAAGGTAAAAAAAAAGGTCGACACTACAATGTAGTGCCGACCTTTAATGATAAAATTAATATTCTTATAATATACCTAATTTCAATTTTACTTTTCCAATAACGTTATCGCCATCAGGTTTGTATAAGAAACCAGCAACACTGCTATCAAATACATAGCTATAACCACCTTCTTTTGCAACTGCTGCAATAGATGTTTTAGCTTTTTCAATAATTGGCTTCAACAATTCGGCTTCTTTTTTACGAATATTTTCTTGAGCTGATTGTTGAAAATCTTGGATACGGCTTTGCATGTCTTGCAATTCTTTTTGCTTTACATCTTTGATAGGTTCAGACAAGGTTTTTTCAATTTTTTGGTAATCTGTTACCTTTTTTTGAAACTCATCACTCATTTTTTTCAATTCATCTTCTAATGATTTTCCAAAAGCTTCCATATCGGTATTTGCTTTTTTGTATTCGGGCATTAATTGCATTAATTCTTGCAAATCTACATAACCGATTTTTTGTGCTTGAGCGTTGCTACCTGCCAACACCAATATGGCAAATAAAGCAACTAGGGATCTTAACATGTTCTTCATTGTTCTTTTTTATTTATTTATTGTTTGTTATCTAATATCGTGCCAATTATCTGCCACCAGGCGTTTTGGTTGGTTCTGATGAATTTCCTTTGTTCTTTGTAACATTCACACCCAATTCTATTAAAACTTCGTCGCTTTTATCGTATTTGGCATTGCTGTACATCATAATCATCTCCCCACCCTTGGCAAATATAAAGTCTAATGCACTTTGTTTTGCTATTTTTTGGCAAGCATCAAAAACTTTATCTTGCAAAGGCTTTACTAATTCTTGTCTCTTCTTGAACAAATCTCCCTCGTAGCCAAACTTCTTGTTCATAAACTCCTTTAATTCAGTTTCTTTTGCCTTAATATCAGCTTCCTTCTTTTTCTTGAGCTCCTCTGTTAAAAGAATTTGCTCTGCTTGAAAATCTTTTTGCATCTTATCTATTTCAGCTTTTTTCTCCTCAGCTTCCTTTTGCCATGTTTCTGCGATGAGGTCTAATTGCTTTTGAGCTGATTTATATTCGGGTAACATATCCAAAATATACTCAGTATCTACATAGGCAAATCTTTGCGCTTTGCTTGTGTTCAAACCGAAAAAAAGAAATACCAATAAACCCAATACTATTTTTTTCATTTTAGTAATATTAAAATTGTTGACCCAATAAAAAGTGGAAATTACCTCCATTTACCCTAGCTGGATTTGGATGATTTGGTGGTAAATCTATACCCCAACCGTAATCTAAACCTATCATACCAAACATGGGTAGGAAAATTCTTACACCCATTCCATACGACCTCACCACTTCGAAAGGATTAAACTTCTTAGCATCTAGCCAAGTACCACCGGCTTCTCCAAAAAGTAAAGGAAAAACTGTAGCTTGAGGGTTCAATGAAATTGGGTAACGCAATTCCATGGTATACCTGTTATAAATAGTGGCACCTGTTTGTTGGTATGAACCTGTTAAAGGATTAATGGTAAATGGCGTGAGTGAATTGTCTTGGTAACCTCTCAAAGAAACCAACTCACGACCATCTAAACTGAAACCAGTTAGGCCTGAACCACCTACCCAAAAACGTTCAAAAGGAGTAATTCCCTTATTGATATTATAGGCACCTATGAACCCAAAATTAACACGTGTCATTAATACCAATGGGCGTTTTGTGCCTGCAAGTTTCACAAACCAAGATGCGTCAAATTTCCATTTATAAAACTCTAGCCAATTTTTACCAGGTAGCTCACTTGTATTTTCTTTATCAGGAGTTCCTAAGATAGAATAAGGCGGCGTAAATTGTAAACTCAAAGCTATGTTTGAGCCAGACCTAGGGTAAATGGGTTGGTCTGTTGAATTTCTTCCTAAAATAATCTTTAAACTTAAACTATTGGTTTTACCAGAAGGAATGGTAGTCCAATATACATTGCCTAAGAAATCTGGGTCATTGTTGTATAATTGGTAACCCAATTGGTATTGTAAAGTAAAAAAATCATCAGGCCATTTTAGTCTTTTTCCTAGGCCAAGCATGGCACCTGTGGTGTATAAACCGGATCTTAACTCGCCTTGCTTTCCATTCGATTGTATTGAATGATAAACTGAAACAGTGAGTGCATTTGGCTTTTTGCCTCCTAACCAAGGTTCAGTAAATGAGGCGTTATAAGATTGAAAAAAACTACCATTGGTTTGTGCCCTTAAAGAAACTCTTTGTCCATCACCAGAAGGGATTGGCGCCCAATTTTTGGCATACAATGCCTTTCTAGCAGAGAAATTATTAAGTGTTAATCCAAGTGTACCTACCACAAAACCCGCTCCCCAACCGCCACTCAACTCAATTTGGTCGTTGGGTCTTTCTTCAACCTTGTATTCGATATCAACCGTTCCCGTAACTGGGTTAGGCACAGGATTTACATTTAGTGCTTCTGGGTTAAAATAACCAATTTGAGATAGTCCTTGCAAAGAGCGCGTAATATCCGACCTGCTAAAAAGCATACCAGGTTTAGTTCTTAACTCGCGCAAAACAACATGATCGCTCGTTTTAGAATTTCCTTTAACCGTAACATTATTGATGTAAGCTTGGCTACCCTCCGACATTCTAATTTCAATATCAATTGAATCATTTTCTATTAAAACTTCTATAGGTTCAATCCTAAAAAATAAATAACCATCATCCATGTATAAGGTACTGATATCATTGCCATCTTGACTCATGTTTAATCGCTGATCCAAAATAGATTGATCGTACACATCACCATTTTTGATGCGTAAAATTTTGTATAAATCCTCTGATTTGTATTTTGAATTTCCTACAAAATTGATATTTCTAAAATAGTATTTATTTCCTTCAAACAAGTTTATGTTGATCCTAATGCCTTTGTCATCTCTCCAAATAGAATCAGAAATGATTTGCATATCTCTATAACCCAAGCTTAAGTATTTATTGACCACCTTTTGTTTGTCTTCAACGTATTTATCTTCGATATACTTTGATTTTGTAAAGAAGAAAGCTTTGGGTTTGGTGTCTTTCATCACCTTGCGCAACTTTTCGCTAGGCACGTTGTTATTGCCAGTGAACGACAATCCTGATATGCTAATTTTTTTACCTCTGTCAACATTTATTTTCAACTTAATCGTATTCCTTTTTGGGTCATCAGGAATTTGTTCAAAAGTAGCATGTGCATCGAGGTATCCCTTTTCTTCGTAAAAATTCTTAATGGACCTATTGGTTCCATTTAGCACATTTTCGGTAATAATTTGGCCAGTTTTAATGGTTAAAACTTCTCTCAATTCTTCTGCCTTACTTTTTTTCAAACCCTTTATGGTAAAGGTTGATAAACGAGGTTTCTCTTTTAAATAAATTTGCACGTATATTTTATCATCCTCAATTTTTGCAACTGATAACTTAACGTCTTCGAATAATTTCTGGCGCCATAAATTGGAGATTGCTTTGGAAATATCTTCAGAAGGAATACGAATCTTTTGCCCAATTGTTAAGCCACTCAAAACTGCTAATACAGCTTTATCGTAATATTCGGTACCAACTATCTCAATACCTCCTAAAATATATTGTTGTGGGCTATTATAATTTAGGTTAAAATAGGCAGGAGGCTTAGTTGCAGCACCAGTTGTATCTTGCGCTACAACTTTAAAACTACCCAAAAAACAGATGGATAATAGAATAAAATAATATCTTTTGTTCATCCTCAACTGTTTAATTGCTCGCTGGTTTTTCCAAATCTACGTTCGCGATTTTGGTAATCGTAAATTGCATGAAAAAGATCTTCTTTGGTGAAATCTGGCCATAGCTTGTCCGTAAAGTATAATTCACTATAAGCGATTTCCCATAGTAAAAAGTTACTAATTCTTTTTTCACCGCTGGTTCTTATCATTAACTCTGGGTGCGGCATCCAGTGAGTGGATAAATAACTATCTATTAAATGATCGTTGATGTCTTCTTGTTTAATTTTGCCACTCGAGGTATCAGCAGCAATTTTTTGTATGGCCTGAACCAAATCCCATTTAGCGCTATAGCTCAGTGCCAGCACCAAATCCATCCTAGTGTTGTTTTTGGTTTCTTCCATGGTTGCCTCCAATTGTTTTTGGCAACTAGTAGGAAGGTCTTTTTTATTCCCAATAAAAGACAAACGAATATTATTTTTCATGAGGGTAGGCAATTCTTTGCGCATGGTATTTACAAGCAACTCCATTAATGCCCTAACCTCCAGAGGTGGTCTATTCCAATTTTCTGTGGAGAAAGCATAAAGCGTTAAATATTTCACACCAATTTCTGCTGCAGCCTCTGTAATAGACTTAACAGTAGAAACGCCAGTTTCATGACCAAATATTCTAAACTTACCTTTACCCTTTGCCCACCTGCCATTACCATCCATAATGATGGCAATATGCTTGGGCATTTTATTAGGGTCTATGTTTTCCTTCAAACTCATTTTATCAACTATTCTTTACCAATATTGTTTGATTGGCAAATTTAAAAAAATCTTGGACACTTAGACCGAGTATTTAACCTCATGGAAAAACCCATGGTTAAACCCATGTACCAATCTTTGTGACTTGGATCACCTCTTTTGTAACCTTTTTCAAATTGTGGGGTGCCATATAACTCAATAGACCTATCTGTTAAAGTTGCAGTAATAAGTCCTCCATCATTAAACCTAGAAGTCACATCGGGATATACATTGCTCGCATCATCCAAATAATCGGTATAGGTTTTTCTGAAATTCAATTGGCTCTCAAAAGCAAATTTATTGCTCAACATCCATTTAATACCTATTCCAAAAGGAACAGCTACCGACAATTTTTTATAATCTATTCCCTCCGTTTTATAATCACTTAAATCGTACCATGTGCCATTTAGTTGCGCTTGGGGATTAAATTGAAAAGCGCCAACACCCAAAAACAAGTAAGAAGTGAAATTTTCATGAAGCACGTGCGTGCTGTATTTTAAATAATTAAATTCAAAAATAACAGACGCCTCATTGATATCAGATTTATAACTCAAATTTCTAGTTTTATTAAAATCAAAATTGGCATCAGCACCAGAAACTGTTAACCTATTTAATTCAGCTTTTACAGCCCAAGTGTGGTTTAAATTTAACCTTGTAAAAAAACCAAAAGTTGGATGGGTTTCCCCGGATACTAGAGAAGGCGACAAATCGCCCCAATAATTACAGGCACCGGCAACTAGACCCAGTTCAACACGCTGCGCAAAACCATTAACTGTTAGGCAAAGAGAAACAATTAAGCACCAATTTCTCATGAAAATTTAGAAAGTTGGGCATCCTTGACCCCTAAAGCGAATGGTATACGACAAGGTAACACCAGCCATAAAATAAATGTCGTTTTTGTAAGAACTACGATCGCTTCTTTTATCCCCTTCATTGAAAACAAAAGTCTCAGTAGATAATGGGTTTTCGGTACTTGGATTTGCATTGGGATTTAGCTCCCATGAACGATCCGCCATTAAAACACCTGTTTTACCAGTTGCACCAAATATAACTGAACCACTACCATATTTCCCACCCACATCATCCAAATAATTGGTATTTGTAATCCTCAAACCACCTTCAACACCAATAAAAAAATCGTCCCCAATTTTCTGTCTGAACCCCAAACCTATTGGAATACAAATAGCGGTGAGCGAGTATTTCTCAATGTCATTATAAGTAGTTGAACCTTGACCCTCGGTACCAAGAGGCTGGAGCTCAACTGTGGTATTACCGAAATTTGATTTCGGATTAAAATTAAAAAGACCCAAGCCAATAAACATATAAGGCAAGAAAGGCCTGGTTCTATAGGTATTTAATTGGTTTGGAAGGAAATTATATTCTGCATGCAATGAAAACTCATAAATATCTGAATAGAAATTCAAATTACGGTTTTTATTGAATTCGAAGTTATTCGTCCTAACCCCCTTTAGCAAATAATCGCGTTTTTCACTGATCATATTTTTATCATCGCCAGATACCCTGCCATAACCAAAATATCCTTTAACAGCAAATCTGGGCGAAAAGTTATATCGCCCGAATAAAGAACCCGAAAAATGGGTCTCTTTCATCAATAACTTCTCATTGCTTAAGTCGCCCAAATAATTTGAACCACCAAGCATTAAACCTACCTCAACGCGTTGTGCGCTGGCTATCAAACCAATAAGAATGAAAACAACTAAAATAAATTGACTTTTGAATTTGTCCATAATAGCAAAAATACTGAAAAATAGGAAACAGACAACTTTAACGTGTTTGTTTGTGAAAATGGTATAAAAAAACTGAAAAAAATACCTGCCAAAAAGAGCTAAGTGCCTTAATTCCTGAAATTTCTGTTATCGTAGCCCCACATTAATTTTTCACGAAGTGTTTTGAGGTAATTATCGCCATTTAAACGAACTAAATTCAAGCAGAAATCAGCCTTTTTGATGGCCAATTGCGTTTGATTGTTGATACTTTCGGACCTAGAATCCAATGTTGCTAAAAAAGTGCTGCTTCTTCCTTCTACTTCAAATGAAATAACGTTTGAATCGGAAATAATCATTGGCCTAACATTTAAATTATGAGGTGCAATAGGCGTGATTACAAAACTTTGTGAGGCAGGGTATAAAATTGGACCACCACAACTTAAATTATAACCTGTGGAGCCAGTTGGTGTTGAAATAATTAAACCATCACTCCAATAAGAATTAAGAAATTCACCATTGATGTATGTATGAATAGTAATCATGCTTGAACTGTCTTTTTTATGTAGCACAAAATCGTTCAAAGCATATTTAACGCCACCAAACATTCGCTTATTCGACGATAATTCTAAAATGGTTCTCTTGTCTAATGAAAAATGCCCTTTTTCAAGTTCATCAATTAAACTCATTCCATCTTTTGCCTGCACACCTGCCAAAAATCCTAATCTACCTGTATTGATACCCACCACTGGTAAGGGCGCATCTCTAATTAATTCTAGACTACTTAAAATAGTGCCATCTCCGCCAATGCAAACAAAAAAATCAAAAAGCTCCGGGTTAAAATCATTTACATCTTCAAAAGTTTTTAAATCGTGAGGCAAATGCAAACCATATCTTACACAATCATTGTAGTATTTTCTGTAAATACTAAATTCAACTTTTTTTGCCAATAGTAGATCAAAGAAAAGTTGAATTTCTGTGTAGCGTTCTTCCTTAAAATACTTACCAAAAATGGCTAATCTCATGCTTA
>JBILJL010000090.1:0-8205 GCA_044377255.1 Bacteroidia bacterium | reverse complement strand
GTACTTGCTAGATGAAAACAAAAAGATTTTAGCCAAACGCATCAATGTTGAGCAGCTCACTGAGTTTATCAAAGAAAGAGAAAAGAAGAACGCTAAATAGTTAATCCAGTTATTATAATCGCACAATGAAAACCGATATCTTGGTATTTGCAGCGCATCCAGATGATGCAGAATTGGCCTGTAGTGGAACAATCATGGCACATATTGCCCTTGGACATGAAGTGGTGATTGTTGATTTAACCAGAGGCGAATTAGGCACCCGTGGCACTGCCGAAACCCGCGATGAGGAATCAAAAAAGGCCACTGCCATTTTAGGTATTCACCACAGAGAAAACTTAGGCTTTAGAGATGGATTCTTTGTAAAAGATGAAGCACATTTGATGAAGGTAATTGAGGTAATTAGAAAATACCAACCCGAAATAGTTTTGGCCAATGCCGAAAGCGATAGGCATATAGATCATGGTAGGGCTGCAGACTTGGTGCATGATGCTTGCTTTTTATCGGGGTTAAAGAAAATAAATACCACCCTCAATGGCAATACCCAAGGTGAATGGCGACCAAAAAAAGTTTACCATTACATTCAGGATATGCTAACTGAGCCCGACATTGTTTTTGACATTACGCCTTTTTTTGACAGGAAAATGGAATCTATAAAAGCGTATGAAACGCAATTTTACAATCCAAATTCTATTGAGCCAATTACGCCCATTGCCACACCAGAATTTATAAAACATTTAGAAGGAAGGTGCCTTGAATATGGCAGGAGAATTGGCGTAAAATATGGCGAAGGATATACGGTAAAATCAACCATCGGTTCAAGAAATTTATTGGATCAAATCTAAAAATTGGCAATGTAAATTGCTTTCATTTTAGCAAACCACATTTTTGGTCCTAACGGAAATTTAAGCAATGTTTCTGCATTATAGATTGAACCCATTTTGAGCATTTCTTTGTATAAAAAAGAAGAAGAAACACCCCATTTTTTGGCAAAGGTTTTTCGGCCGTTATTTCTAATAACTCTGCCTGTAGATTTACATTTAAAATGATAAACCATACTACTACCAATTCCTCTAAAATCTCTTACCCCTAATTGCCAAAGTTTCATCGCAAAATCTGGGTCGGAATAAAACCCAGGAGAATAAGCTACATCATAACCATTGGCCAAATCCCAAAGCTTTTTGTGCACAATACTTGGTGGCCAACAAGCTCCAAACCAATCAGGTTTTAGTTTTCTTTCAACCAAGGTATTGAAAGCATCTTCATCAAATTCATCCCAGGTTCTACCAAAATCGTATGGCGATAAAACAGCGGCATTTCCAGAATTTTCATATTCTACCATAGTGCCCGAATAATAAAAATATTCATCGCCTTTGGCTTCAATTGCCTGCATCAAATAGTAATCCCAATCTTTGCCTACAAACATGTCGTCGTTAAAATAGAGTATGTAGTTGGTGCTTGCAAATTTTGAAGATGAATTAAGCGCATAACACACCCCAACATTTTCTTCAGAAAAAGTATAAGCATAACCAGCAGCATCAACCCATTCTTTGGTGCCATCCTTGCCTTCATTCACATGAATAATAATTTGGTGTTTGAACCTACTATTTTGATGGATACTTTTGATACAAAGTTGAAGGTATGCGAGGTTATTCCAAGTTGGAATGAGAATACTGAAAATTGGGTTTTCTTCAACCTTCTTAGCAGGATGGGTGTGGATTTGAGGTACAGGATTCAATGGATTTTATTTGTTTTTTGCTGCTGTTTCTTTGTTTGCCACATCTTGAACAGCAGTGCCATAATACAATTCAACATTTACCCATGATTTTTCAATTGCTAATTCTTTTGCAGTTTCAGCATCTACAATAACAATAACCTCTTTGGGCGTTCCTTTTGGCAACGGACCAATTACTATGGCAAAATCCTCACGGTATTTGTCTTTGTTAACAATGTATACAAACTTACCCTTTTCAATATTATTGGCATATACTCCCCTAACCTGCGCAACCCTGCTATCAAATTGGGCTAAACCGTGTATATTTTCATAAACAATGGCTGTTTCACCTTGCATTTTAACTTGGTTAGCAATTGTACGTACGTATGGCGAAATATCTCCTCTTGCAGCGTTTATCACTAAATCTTGTCCTACCTTTACCCTGTAGGCTGTTAAGCCATTCCAGTTAATAATATCTGTTGTAGTTATCTTGTATTTTTTTGCAATAGAAGCTAAAGTTTCACCCATTTTAACACAGTGTGTGGTGTTTTTATCGCCATAACCTTTGCTTTGGTTGGTGGTAGGTACTTCAATGGCATTTGCTTCTGCTAAGCGCATTGAATACAAATCAAACTGGTAATCTGTTTGTCTATAATCAAAAGCCTTATAGGCAACACCATCTGGGTGCGTGTACATGCTATCTAAACGCGCAAAATCAGCCTCACGTTTACTTTTTCGCAAAGCAAAAACAACAGCAGTATCTATTATTTTATTCGACAAAGGTTCATACTTTGCCTTTTTTTCTACTTTACTTTCTTGTGGTTTAATACTGGTAATTGCAGGCTTAACATAGTTGGTGTTGGCTACAGGTTTAACAGCGGCAACTACAACCGGTGCTGGTTTTGGATTTACCGGGGGCAAATCTTCCTTAACAACTGCTTTAATGGTAGGTTTTATTTCTGCTTTTGCAATAGCCGGGCTATTATCCATTGGGATTTTAATTTTTTGTCCCTCTTTTAAATTATAGTTTTTCAATTCATTCAAAGCAATCACATCCGCAGCATTTACTTCAAATGATTCGCTCAAATGTTGCACTGTTTGTGGAGAGGCTACCACATAAACTTTAAATGACTTTTCAATTTTGTTAGCTGCTGGTGTTAATTCTGTTTGATTGCTTGCTGTAGGCACCTCAACAGGCGATACTTTAACTGGCTCATCATTTATTATTGGTTCAGACTTTTTAGCAGTTTTTTCTTCAAGAGTAGGAAGCGTTTTAGCTAAAGGTAATTTTGAATCGGCCATAGGCTTAACTGGCGCAACAGCAACAGCGCCATATTTAGATTCGTTAACAGGTATTTTTAAAACCTGACCTTCATATACTTTTGCGCTTAACAGTGGGTTGTTGCTGAGCACTTCCGACTCATTTACACCGTATTTCTTGCTGATTGAACTAAGTGATTCAGATTTTATAACCCTATGAACAATAAACTTTTTTCCATTCTTGCTTTCTAACCTCAACGAATCTGTGGGACTTGAAAAGGATTGCAAACAAAAAAGGAAAAATAAAGTAGCCAGGATTGACTTTCTGAGCATAATAAAATAATAAAACTCAAAAGTAAGTAAAATCTGGGAGTTGTGCCCATGTTTAGTTAACCCTCGCTTTTGTGCGAAAACCAATTTTGTATACACCCCTGTTAATTTCAACCTAAGGTAGATTACTTTACACGGTCTTCCACCAATAAACTCCAGGCCATTGGCTTGTCGTTAAACAATGCCTTGGTTCGAGCCCAAGTATCCTTAAACAATGGCGAAAAGCGGTACTTGTTTAAACTGGCTTCATTGTTCCAATAACTGTAAGTAAACAACACATTAGGCTCAGCCGAATCGCGCAACAAAGTAAGGCCTTCGCAACCCTCTGAATTGGCAATTTTATTTTTTACCTCGTTGAAAAGTAATAGGAAATCAGTTACCTTTTCTGGTTCAAAACTCATTCGTACTATTCTATTGATCATCCTGCAAAGGCAAATCTTTTAATTCAGAATTCTAAACTCTGAATTCTGAATTATTTTTTACTATTGATTTACAATAAGTTACAATTTAATATAGTATTATGTGAAACATAGTACTGATTTATGTATAGTTTTGTGCCATACTTTGAACCTTGTAATATAATAAATATGGATATTGAAAATAGCAAAGCACAAATGAAGAAGGGGATTTTAGAATATTGCATACTATCTATCATCAGCAGAGGCGAGGCTTATGCAAGTGATATCATTTATGAAATGAAGGAGGCTAAATTACTGGTAGTGGAAGGAACTTTATATCCTTTACTGAGTAGGTTAAAAAACGACAACCTTTTAAGCTACAATTGGGTGGAAAGCAAAAGCGGTCCACCCAGAAAGTATTATCAATTAACCGAGGAGGGGAAATTAGTCATGACCGAATTAGAGGCTACCTGGAACGAATTGGCAGAGGCAGTAAATCACACAACTAAAAAAACAATCAATCAACAATAACCATGGAAAAAGTATTTCAAATTCACTTAGCTGGTGTTCTTTTTACTATTGAAGAACAAGCCTACCTAAAACTTAAAACTTACCTTGACAGCATGCACGCGCATTTTAACAACAATGCGGAAGTAGTTCAAGATATAGAAGGCAGAATGGCGGAATTATTTGCGCAAAAATTAGGTTCGAACCGAACAACACTTTTTACAAAAGATGTAGATGAAGTTACCCAAACTTTGGGCAATATTGAACAAATGGACGAACATGGGGAAACACATGCCAAACCACTTGAATCAAAAATTCAAAATCCTGCTCATCGCAAACTAAGGAGGAGCCCAAGCGACCAAAATTTGGGTGGTGTATGTTCTGGTATCGCGTCCTTTTTTGATGTTGACCCCGTAATGGTGCGCGTACTATTTGTAATAATGATGGTACTTTATGGCAGTGGTGTTTTATTGTATTTGGTTTTATGGGTGATCCTACCTGAAGCCAAAGGTGAGGAGGCTGAATACATGAGGTTGCAACGTTTGAACAAAACCAAGCGTTTATTTAGGGATGCCGAAAGTCGCATGATTGGCGGTGTTTCTGCAGGTTTAGCTAGCTATTTTGGAATTGATAGAACGTGGATTCGTTTGGGGTTTGTGGTTTCAGTTTTCTTGTTTGGAACAGGTTTTTGGCTATACATTATCCTTTGGATCATTGTTCCTAAAGCAGTATCGGCTAGCGATAAATTGTTGATGAGAGGCGAAACAGTTGATATTAGGAACATAGAAAAAGAAGTAATGCAAAACCAAGGTTCAAATAAAATGAACAATTTTGCGCAACATGGTAGTAATGTATTGGGCAAAATTATTAAGGGTGCTATTAAACTATTTGGGGGCTTTTTTGCCTTGGTATTATTTTGCATGGTAATTGGCATAAGTGTAGCCATGATTGCCGTATTTTTTAACTTAGGTCAAACACATTTTATCAATGAATTAATAGCCTTTACAGTAAAAGATGTAAGCGTTATTTATGCTGCCAAAATAGGAGTATTGTTAACCATCATTGCACCTGTAATTGGACTATTGTTAATTGTAGTGAAAGGCTTGTTTAAAATAAAACTCATTAATAGAACTTGGGCATTCACCATACTGGGTTTCTTTTTGATAGGTGTGGGTTGTTTAACCTATGCTGGTGTAACCTTTGGGGCTAGTGTAAGTAAAAAGGAATCGTCGTTAATGGTAAATAGAATTGCAGCCCCAGACACCCTTTATTTAGAAGGCATTGAAATGCCATTCAACAATGAAGAAAACAACGACCTTGAAAATGATATGGAAATGGTTTTTCAAGACAAAGGAATATTAATGGGTAAAGACCAATTTTATTTAGAAGTAGATAACATAAAAATTAAACAAGGAAAATCGGATAGTGTTACCTTGAAAGTGGTTAGCAGAGCCAATGGTAGCAATCAATTGGATGCAAAAAATAAAATAGACATGATTATTTATGCCACTAAAATTGATGGCAATAAAATTACTATTCCTTCCTATTTTAGTTTAAATAAGGACCAACAATTTAGCTGGCAAGAAGTAGACGTAATCTTGTATGTGCCTGAGAAAAAAATGATCAACATTGATATGAATGTAAAAGACATTTTGGATGATGCCAATATGAATGAAGCAGATGGAGATTTTTATCAATTTGTGAATGGAGAACTCATTTGTATGAATTGTTTGGCAGAAGATGATGCTTCGGTTGATGAAGAAGAAAGCCTAGATGAGGAGGCTAGTATTGATTTTAACATTAAAGAAGGCGACAAAAACGTGAACATGGAAATTAAAATTTCTGATGATGGAAATGGTAATTCTATCAAAACAAAAAAGGTTATTAAAAAAGATGGCAAAGAGATTACCATTGAGGAAACCAAAAGTGGGAATACTACTATTAAAAAAAGAATAGAAAAATAATAACTATAAATAGTTGATTGTTTAAAATGCTAAACAAAGTTTAAAGCCAAAGTAAAGCAAATTACCACCTTTGTTTGATCCAAGATAATTTAATGGAGGTAAGAAACGATTGAAAGAAAATACGCAATATCAAAAGCTTTGGTGAAATTCTAGAAATTTTAATTTAATTTGTTGCAATTAGCAATTAATAAGATTTACACAATATGGAGCAAATGGAAAGCCTGATCAATGATATCAAAGCTAAATTACAGGCCAATGGACAAGATCCTGAGAATTATTTAAGAGGATTGAAGCACAATAGAGCCATCAATTATTGGGAGTATATACAAGTAGATACGCTGCTATCCTTACAAAATCCCAGAACCGATTTTAAAGATGAAACTATTTTTATCATGTACCACCAAATTACAGAATTGGTATTGAAATTAATAAGGCATGAATTGGAACAATTGTGTTTAACAGAGGTTGAACCAACATTATTTGTAGAAAAATTGTACCGTATGGTGAGGTATACAGATTTATTGAGCAGTTCATTTAGCATCATGAACCAGGGAATGAGTTACGAAGATTACAACCAATTTAGGTTAAGCCTCTCCCCTGCCAGCGGCTTTCAATCTGCTCAATTCAGATTTATTGAACTCATGTGTACCGATGTTGATTTATTGATACACGAACATTTTAGAAAGAACCTAACAGCAGAAACTACCCTGGCCGAAAAATTTGATTTTGTTTATTGGCAAGAAGCTGGCTATAACAGAGAGACTAAAAAGAAAAACAAAACCCTCTCCGATTTTGAAACCAAATACATGGGTAATTTTATTCAAACCGCCCAAAACATGAAGGAGAATAACCTCAACCAAAAGTATAAAACCATGCTTAAAAGTTTGGATCAAGCCGGACAAGAAAATTTAATAGCGGCATTGAGAGCCTTTGATAAAAAATACAACATAGATTGGCCAATGGTGCACCTAGAAACCGCCAGAACCTACCTAAAATCAAAAGGCGAAGTGAAAACCGCAACAGGCGGCAGCCATTGGGAAAAATACCTCCATCCACAATTCCAAAGAAGAATTTACTTCCCAGAATTATGGTCGAAGGAGGAAATAGAGAATTGGGGGAAAGAGGGGTAGATTTGGGGAATTAAGTTATATTAATTTAATTTATACCTTGCCTCGAAAATTCATTAAAAAACCTTAAATTCGTTATAAATAATTGAAAAATGGAAGAAGTAATATTCTTGGTAGAAGAAAGTGATGAAGGAGGATTTACCGCCAAAGGATTAGGAGTATCTATCTATACCGAGGCGGAAACAATTGAAGCCTTAAAAGTTGCTGTTAAGGATGCCATACACTGTCATTTTGAAGATAACCGTCCAAAATTGATTAGACTTCACATGGTTAAAGAGGAAGTGTTTGCTGCATGAAATTGCCAAGAGACATTTCAGCACAAGATCTCGTAAAGGTAAGTAAGAAGTTAGGTTAATCCGGATAGCTATGGATTGGAGGTCAGCTCAGAATTTCTGAACTTTAAAAACACTACGATTGGCCCTAAATTTACACTTAAGAAATTTTTTTATTTTGAAGATTTATATGATGATCCTAATTCTGAATTAGGTTTATACCAACCTAGTTTGGGTTTAGAAAATGTTCTTTATACCGATTTTAAAGAAAATCAATATTGTATAAGGCCTATCATTGGAATTCATGTGCTTGAATTTCTAGAGGTAAATTATGGGTATAGCCTATTTTTGAAAGGCAATACAGATTTCCAATCAAATTTAAATAGGCATTCCTTTTCAATTGTATTAAGGTGGGCTAACCTTAGAGATATGGAATAGTATTTGAAAAAATATAATGATTTGCTTATTAAGTTAAATCTTAGAAAAAACAGGTATCCTGGCAATTACTCAATTCCAAAAAACTATTCATATTTAAAGACTATTAACAAAATTTTAATTTTCATTGTGTTAACTTTGAAACATGAAAAAGGTTTTAGCCATCTTATTTACCCTCCTTATTTTGCTCCCCATTTTGAG
>JBILJL010000089.1:0-8235 GCA_044377255.1 Bacteroidia bacterium | reverse complement strand
ATGGGTATAATACCATTAGGTTCAGGAAACGGATTTGCACGCTCACTCAATATTCCCTTAAAAACTGAATCTGCCATTCAATTATTAAATTCGTACAACACCGTTCAGATAGATACTGGTTCAGCCAACAACATACCTTTTATCAATGTTTGTGGATTTGGCTTTGATGCACATGTGAGCGCAAAATTTGCCTCCGCTGGAACAAGAGGTTTACAAACCTATGCCAAGATTAGTTTGCAAGAGTTGAGGAATTATCAAATCCAAGAGTATAAAATTATAATAGAAAACGAATCAAAGCAGATTTCGGCATTTATTATGGCAATTTGCAATGGACCTCAGTATGGCAACAATGCTTTCATAGCCCCACTCGCCGAATTCAATGATGGCCTTTTTGACTTAACAGTATTAAAAGATGTAACATGGAAAAATATGTTAGGAATAAGCACCGATTTATTCTTAAGAACATTACATAAATCAAAATCAACAACAAGCTATAAGCTAAAAGAAACAACAGTAATTATGCCAAGTGAGGCATATGTAAATATAGACGGTGAGGCTATTTGGTTCGAACCAAAAATTGATATTAAAATGTATCCAAAATCACTCAAAATAATTGTTCCAAAACATGAATAAATCACAAAATAAAAACAATAACAGAGCTGGTATTGTCTATTCAACCGATACCAATTTTGAATTTCAACATTATGGTGAAACCGAGAACGATACTCTTGCACCCCAACAACAGAATTTAAAAATATACCTGGATAGAAAAGGAGGCGGAAAAGTGGTTTCAAGAATAACGGGGTTTGTTGGAACAGAAACAGATCTAGCAGCCTTAGCTTCGCATTTAAAAAAGTTATGCGGAGGCGGCGGAACTGCCAAAGATGGAGAGATTTTAATTCAAGGTGATTTTAGAGACAAGCTATTGACATACTTATTGAAAGAAAATTATAAAGTAAAAAAAGCAGGAGGTTAATTGTTTCATTGTGAAAGATTTTGGTAAATTTAATTTGACTTTAATTTTTTTGACAGAATTAAAGAATAACTTGGCTAAAAGTTTGAAAAATCATAGAAATAATTCTGACCAAAATATAAATAGAAAATAAGAACAATGAAAGTATTAGTAGTAGAAGATGAACCAAAAGTAGCTTCTTTTTTAAAACAAGGATTAGAAGAACAAAATCATGAAATAACTTTGTGCCACGATGGCAAAAATGCAATAATACTTGCCAAAGAAAATCAATATGATGTGATTATTTTGGATATCATGATTCCGCAAATGGATGGTTTAGAGGTGGCAAAAGAATTAAGACATGAAGGAAATAAAACACCAATATTGATGTTAACTGCGTTAGGTTCAACCGACGAAAAAGTTTTAGGCCTTGATGCAGGTGCAGATGATTATTTAGTTAAGCCATTTGAATTTAAGGAATTATTAGCCAGATTAAGAGCACTATCTAAACGAAATCCCAACAACCTTGCGGGACAAAAAATATTAACACTAAATGATTTAGAGCTTGATTTGAATCTAAGGGTTGCCAGAAGAGGTGGCCTAACCATAGACCTTACAACCAAAGAATTTTCACTACTTGAATACCTCATTAGAAATAAGAACAGGGTTATTACAAGGACAGAGATATTGGAAAAAGTTTGGGATTCAGGATTTGATTCAACCACTAATGTGATTGATGTTTATATCAATTTTATCAGAAAAAAAATAGACAAAGATTTCCCTACTAAAATCATTCATACCATGGTTGGTATGGGTTATATAGTAAAAAGTGACACATAGGAATCTTTGAGGATGAATATCAAAAAGTCGTTAACAATTAAATTTACTGCAATTGTTGCAGGTATACTTATCGCTTTCTCTATTTTCATTTTTCAATTCTCTGAAATTTTTAGAAAAAACGAATTTACAGATAGGTTAAGAAATGTATCTAGGAATGTAGTTGTTAATTATTTAGACAAGGAAGAACTTACCCCAGTTATTTTAAAATTGATGTTCGAAAAGCACCTCAATAGATTCCCTGAAGAGCGTTTGATTATTGCCGATGAGCACTACGAGGTTATCTTTGCTTCTGAAAAAACCCAGGACATAGAAATAGACTTATTAAAGCGCTTATATAAATCGAATACAGAATTTATTGTAAATAATTCTGATACCGAATATATTGCTTATATCGTTCCGCATTATGGTGCCAATTACTTTGTTGTAAGCAGTGCAATTGATATTACAGGACAATCCAAGTTAAAGTTTTTAAAATCACTTTTAATTATCTTAAATATTGCGTGTATCGTTTTGGCTGCTGTGAGTGGCTGGTACTTTTCTAGGCAAGCTCTGCAACCTATTAAATTAATGATTGCTAAAGTGGAAGCAATTTCGGAGAGTAGTCTATTTTTAAGGGTAATTACAGGCAATGGGCAAGATGAAATTGCGCAATTAGCCATTGTATTTAATACCATGTTAGAAAGAATTGAAAAGTCGTTTACCTTACAAAAAATGTTTGTTTCAAATGCTTCGCATGAATTTAGAACACCCTTAACTGTAATGAAAGGGCAGATTGAAGTTTTGCTATTACAAAATAGAAATGAAGAGGAGTATTTAAAAACATTTAATTCTTTACAAGAAGATATTCAAAATTTAATTTCACTCATTAATGGCCTAACTGATTTAGCAAATGCCAATGCGGATTTCCCTAAAATTTCTTTTAAAGAGGTATCCATTGTTGAAGTGATAATGGATGCAAAAGAAGAATTAAGCAAACAAAAAAGTAAGTATAAAATCACCTTGGATTGGGATGAATTTCCGGCCGATGAAGAGTCGATGCAAACAAAAGGAGATTACGCTCTTTTAAAGTCGGCATTTGTTAATTTAATGGATAATGCCTGTAAGTTTTCATCAGATTTGCAATGCGAAGTGAAAGTTAAATTCGATAAGCTATCTATCAAGGTATCTTTCATTGATAAAGGCCCTGGAATTGCCAAATCCGACCTATCCAATATTTTTCAACCATTCTTCAGGGCTAATGACACACGCCAAGTTGCTGGGTATGGCATTGGATTAAGTTTGGTTAAGAAAACCATTGAAATACACAAAGGAAAAATTTCCCTACAATCACAAATAGGTGTTGGAAGCAATTTTGAAATTATTCTTCCAAATAATTATATTGGTTAAATAGGATCAAACCTTTAATAATTTTTATAAAAACTGCTTGTGCAAATGTTGCTTTGCTTGTAGCTTTGAACAATAGCTATGCAAAAGCAAATTGGAATATTTCCTTGGCACAACAACAATGATCTAAAACTATTAAAGAGTGGTGAGCCTTTCTTCAAGGAACTATTGCAACAAATAAATAATGCCCAATCCGAAATACACTTCCACGTTTATATTTTTGAGAACGACCATACAGGAAAAATTTTTTCAGACGCACTAATAGCTGCTGCAAAAAGGAAAGTAGAAATATATTTGTGGCTCGATGCCTTTGGCAGTGCAAGATTTCCTGTTGCTTGGGAAAAAGAGTTAAAAGAAAATGGGGCAATAGTAAATTTCTTCTCAAAATTTAAACTGGGTGCTAAACTTCACTTAGGTGTGCGGATGCATCATAAAGTTTTTATTTTCGATCGCAAAGTTGCACTTATTGGTGGCATAAATATTTCCGATTCGTACAGTGGCTATGGAGGAAAAAAAACATGGCTAGACTATGGCATTCTCATTAGAGGAAACGGGGTAGTAGATTTATTAAGAATTTGCTTTAAATTAGAAAAAGGATATTTACCTTTAAGCAAGGATAAAAAAAGGCAATTACAATACGGCAAAGAAACAGGTTCGTTTAAATCTCGAATACTTCAAAATCATTGGTCGAAAGCAAAATTTGGAATTAGCAGGCAATACCGTCAAAATATCCGCAACGCACAAAAAGAGATACTAATTATGGCCAGCTATTTCCTTCCCTCACTAGCCCTGAAAAGATTGATTAAAAAAGCTGCTTTGGGAGGCGTAAAAGTCAGGCTTGTTTTTGGAGGTATTTCAGATATTGGAACCATGAAATATGCCACACAATATTTTTATTCCGATTTGTTTAAAGCTGGTGTAGAAATATGGGAATGGCAGCCAAGTGTATTACATGCGAAATTGGCTTTAATTGATGATGAATGGGTTTGTTTAGGTTCATACAACCTTAATTACCTGAGCGACTTTGGAAGTACCGAATGTAATATTGAAATTAGGAACATAGAATTTTTAGAATCTTGTATAGATGCTATCAACCAAGATCTTCAAAAAAATGCACTTGAAATTAACCATTTATTATTCCTCAAAAAAATTAACCTGTTTCAATCATTCCGGAACTATCTGGCATATAGAACCATGATATTTTCTATGAAGCTATTGTCTTTTTTTAAATGAAATAAACCTATTTTTTGGGTAATTTATATAAATCTCTTATGGCAACTGAAGCCACGGTGCAGCCAAATACAGTTGGCATATAGCTGATGGTTCCAACAGCAGATTTTTTATTACGGGCCTCCATCAACATCAGTTGAGAATTAACTACTTTTTCCTCTGCAGAAAAAACAGATTTTACTCCTTTATAAACTCCTAGCCTATGCAAATATTTCCTAGTATAACGGGCCAAATGGCAATTATACGTTTCTGATATATCTGCAACCCTAACCATAGTTGGATCAACCTTTGAACCTGCGCCCATGCTACTAACTATTGGAATACCTCTATCAATGCATGCTTTGATATAAAACACTTTTGGGGATAGCGTATCAATGCAGTCTAAAGCATAATCAAATTGGTTGTTATCTAAAACATCAAAAGTAAGCTGATCCCTAAAATAAGCAGGAATAACCTGTAGATCTAAATCTGGATTAACATCCAACAATCGCTCGGCTAAAACCTCTGCTTTCACTTTTCCTTCGGTACTTTTTAAAGCTGGTATCTGCCTATTGCGATTGGTTGGATCAACAGTATCTGCATCTACAATTGTCATTTTACCAACCCCAGCTCTGGCAATCATTTCGGCAGCAATACCCCCTACTCCGCCTAAACCAACCACCAAAACATTTGAGTTGATTAGCTTATGCAATTGATCTTGACCCAACAGCAACTCCGTTCTACCCATCCAGGGTTGTATTTCAATACTCATAGAGAAGTTTAGTGCAATAATTAAAACACCTCAGCCGCAATGGCTTTTGTTACCTCGGCCAAACCCATCGTATAAAAATGTAAAACGGGCACTTTGGCTGCTTTCAATTCTTTACTTTGTTGAATAGCCCATTCAATACCAACTTGTTTAACAGCCTTATCGTCTTTGCAATTTTCAACGGCGTGAACCAAATCTTCTGGAATATCGATATGAAACACTTTAGGTAAAATTGTTAATTGACGCTTGGTTGTAAGTGGCTTAATACCCGGGATTATTGGAATATCAATACCTAATTTCTTACAGGTATCAACAAATTCGAAAAACTTAGAATTATTGAAAAACATTTGAGTTACAATAAATTCTGCACCTGAATCTACCTTTTGTTTCAGCCACCTTAAATCGCTTTGCATATTTGGCGCTTCAAAATGCTTCTCAGGATAACCAGAAACACCCACACAAAAATTTGATTGAGACGCATTTTCCAACTCATCGTCTAAATATTTGCCATTATTCATAGCCGCAACTTGCTTTAGGAGCTCCAAAGAATCTTTATTCCCATCTGGCTCTGGAACAAAGTTTGACTCATTCTTGATATTATCTCCGCGCAAAACCAATACGTTGTCAATACCTAAGAAGTTTAAGTCTATCAGAGCATTCTCAGTTTCTTCTTTGCTAAAACCACCACAAATTAAATGAGGAACAGTATCTACATGAAACTTGTTCATAAGGGCGGCACATATTGCAACTGTACCAGGACGTTTGCGGGTATATAATTTATCAAACCCTCCATCTTTTCGTTTGCGCAAAACAAACTCTTCACGGTGGTAAGTAACATCAATAAAGGCAGGCTTAAACTCCATCAAAGGGTTGATAGCATTGTATATTGAATTAATATCTTTACCCTTTAATGGAGGCAAAATTTCAATGGAAAACAATGTTTCCTTTGCGTTTTTAATATGTTCAGTAACTTTCATTTGGTTTGCAAAATAAGTAATTCTAATTTCTGTATGTTTAATTCTGTTGTAATTTTTTGATAAACCCTTTATAGGTTTATTCTATTGCTAAAACAATCTTGCCAAATTGTTTTCCTTCATCCATATAAGCGGTTGCATCTTGGCATTGGTTCAAACCGTAAACCTTTGCTATTATTGGTACTATTTTATGGCTATTTACAAAGCCTATCATATCACTAAATTCTTTATTGGTACCCATGGTTGAACCTAAAATATCAATTTGTTTCCAGAATATCTTTGCAGGAACACCAGCATTCCATGGGCCCGCTGTTGCGCCATAGCTAGCAATTCGGGCACCAGGCTTACACATATCTACAAGTTTTGCAAAGTCTGGACCACCAGCCCCATCAACAATCACATCAAATCCACCACTTTCTTTTGCCAATGATTTATGCCAATCTGTATGTTTATAATTGGCGCCACCTTTTGCCCCAAGCTTAATGGCATGCGCTATTTTATCATCACTTCCACTCGTAACATAAACTTTACAACCAGCAGCAATAGCAAATTGGGCGGCAAATAAGGCTACTCCACCACCAACACCTGTTATTAATACTGTTTCATCTTTTTGGGCTTTTGCTCTGCCAAATAAAGCCCTAAAACTGGTTAAACCTGCCAACGGAATGGAAGCCGCTTCCTCACTTTTCAAATGTGGAGGTTTTTCATGAATTAAATGGGCAGGCACCACAACGTATTCTGCAAAAGTTCCATGATTGGGCAAACCTAAAATTACATAATCTTTTGCTTGGAACCTATCATTTTCGCCCCAGTTTAAAGACGGATTTATAATTACTTCTTTGCCAATCCAACTTTCATTATTCGTGGAGCCAACAGCATCAACTATTCCGCAACCATCGCTGCCACATATGATTGGAAATACCAATCCTGCATATTGGCCCTTTTGGATCCATACGTCCCTGTGATTCAGCGCTGCATGCTTTAACCTTATGCGTACTTCATTTACATTTGGTTCGGGCTTTTCAAATTCTTGAAATAAATAAGGAGTATTGATAGCATGTAAAACTGCTGCTTTCATTAGTTGTGATTTTTGGTTGTGCGGAATAATTTATTGAAAATGGCTGTTAAAAAAACTGATTAATTGATAAACAACAATTTGCCTGCAAATGTTTGTTCACCATCTTTACTTGCAGAGAAAATTACATAAACCCCTGTTCCAACCCTTTTGCCATTAAAACTTTTTCCATCCCATGAGGCAAAGCCACCATTTGCTGTAGTTTCATATACCAAATTCCCACTTATATCTGTAATTTTAACAGTGGCTTTATCCACTAAGCCTCTAATGGCTATACTACCGGTAAATTCTGGCCTCACAGGATTTGGATAAATCTCCACTTTGCCAAAATCTTTGGAGCCTTCACTGGCATCTCCCATATAAGAAATGATACCCTTTTCTGTTCCAAAAAACACCTCTCCAGTATGTTCATCAATACCAATTTCCATCACATTATTTGACAACAAAGGAGAGTTAACTGTAGTGAAATTTTTAATTACTTTATAACCATCGTCAGAAACCAACCAAACACCATTGGGTGTTCCAATCCATTTTCTATTAGAAGGATCAACCTTAATACAATTAATTTGCTCCTTGCCCAAGAAAATTTCATAGTTTGAACCTACTTTAATAACAATTGGTCGCGCATCAAAATTTTCATCATCTGTATTAAAAATTTGACCAGGATTACTCAAAATAGTTAAACCTTGGCTGGTACCAATCCACATTTCACCTCTTAAATCTTTACTTGCACATAAAACAGTATTTGAAGGCAATGCGCCTTGGCCAACCTCCTTGGTCAACATCTTAAACTTATCATCGTTGGCATTTGCAGGACTACCATTATCATTATAAACAAGAATTCCTTTGTCTTTTAAACTCAGTACCCATTTGTTGTTATAATCATCACAAGTAACCCAACCCAACTCATTACCACCGGCAATATTGCCAATATTAAAAGCATACCATCCAGATTTGGTTTTAACACTTAACGGCTTGTTGGCCCCAAAGTTACTTACCCATAAGTTTCCATTGTTATCAAAATCCATTCCAC
>JBILJL010000088.1:0-8340 GCA_044377255.1 Bacteroidia bacterium | reverse complement strand
ATACGATATAGATAAATTTTACTTCGAAAACCCAGAAGGCGAAGGTGACAGCACCTTGTTTCCTTCCGACAACATTGATACCAGTGGTATTTTTTATGATTCTATAGTAAGCAGGACTTTTATGAATAGGTTGGCTTATGCCTATTGGACAAAGAGCAACGAATTTCAACAAAGTTATATTGAGTTTGCGGTAGCACATAAGTATATACATGTTGAGCAAATGGATTTAAAAAATACCTACCATAACATTTGGGGTGAGGCAAAAATTGAAAGAATTCCAAAGACTACCAAAAACATAGCCTTTCGATTAAACGGAAGCTATTGCCTTACGGGGTATAATCAAAATGATTTTAAACTTGGTGGAGATTTGAAATTATTGAGCAGAAAATTTGATATCAGTGGTGGGTTCAATAATCAATTGAGCGAGGTAGATTATACCATGGTAAATTTTAGATCGGCACCTTTTTCTTGGCAAAACAGATTTTCGAAAGTTTATGTCACCAACTGGAAAGTTGGTATAGGAACCAAGGCATTTAGACATAATTTTACTACCACATTTAATCAGTATGTCATAGCCAATTGGGTTTATTATGGCAAGGAAATAAAACCACTACAAAGTAGCGACATACTAATAATTAATACCCTAGAAGCTAACAAAACGTTTCAATTAGGTTGGTTCTTTTTTGAGAACAAAGTAATGCTGCAGAATTCAAACTTGGGCATTGTAAAGTTGCCAGAATTAGGCGTAAACTTAAGGTATTATTTAAATGGAAGTTTGTTTAGAAAAGCATTGTTGTTTCAATTAGGAGCGGAGGTGTTTTACAATACAAGCTATTATGGCAACGCCTACAATCCAGCAGCTAGGGCGTTCTACCTTCAAGATGAAACAAAAATTGGCAATTATCCAATGTTAGATGTTTTTGTAACAGGTCAAATAATGACCGCAGTTATTTTTGCCAAATTTGAGCACATCAATATGGATTGGCAGAATACAGGATATTATTTAACGCCGCATTATCCGCTTCCAGTTAGGGCCTTCAGGTTTGGATTGAGGTTAAGATTGTATAACTGATAAACTTAGTAATACATCATTTTCATACAAAAAACACTACCACCAGATTTCATAAATTCACTGGTTTCAACTTCAATAACTTGGTATTGGCATCGTTCTAAAATGCTTTTCGCAACTGTACTACCTATTTGAATGATGGCAACTTTATGTCCGTTTATAGGATTATGAATTACATGTGCATTTAAGCAAAATGTAGCAATTGCCTCATCCATTGGAATCTCATATATCTCCTCAAATGATTGTCGCAATAAATCCAATCCTTCGCTAGTAAAGGCTTCTTTACACAACATAACTTGCGTTTCAGACAATGGAACAAAGCAGGTATCTAGGTGATAAAAATTTTCGTTGATTAACTCCAAAGCAATAATTGGAACCTCTAACTTCTCTGAAAGTTCGGTGTATGCACTCACATCACTTCTATGTCCGAACCCACCATACAATAACTTTTTACCCGGGTGAGGAATGGTATCTCCCATGCCTTCGAATAAAGGAGTGACTTGAAAATGTTTAGGAGTATAACCCAGAGTTTGAAAATAAGCTTCGAAATGAGGCACTTCTTTTCGGCGGGAAGGATGACGCATTTTACTCATCCAAACTACTTTTTGAGCTAAAGTATTGAGCCAAGGAAAAGTTTGGTTGGCACAAAATACCATGTCTTCGCAACCAACGGCACCATGTATTACATTGAGTTCAGTAATTATATTTTGTGCGATTAATCCCTTGTAAACAGCATGCAAATCGTTCCATTGTTTTAAAGCCAAATCTTTGTTTAAAAGAGATTCATTACCCTCCATGTGAATGTTTTTAACATCCACGATATCAAAGTATTCAGGACTACACATGAGCACTTTTAAAGGCTCCTCCCTCCTTTTTAGGTCATTTATGGTAAAAGGCAAAATGCCGTTTTGAAAAACTTTGAAAGTTTGATTACTTGACATAAGTTTGAAGCTAAGAACCACAAACATACTACATAGTAATCTCAGTAAAAAATATTCGGTTCGAACCAAAAATGAAATAGTAAAATTATGAATATAAAATCAATCACGCTATCAGCTTTATGCCTTGTAAGCAGCATTGGATACAGTCAGAATGCGAAGTTATACAAGAAACCAGCCTACCAAACGGAGCAAGAAAAAGCCATGAGAAATGCTGGTAAAAATGAGAATTTATTTAAGTTGAGCTTGAATAAGAAAGTGCCAGACAATGTAATTTTACCTGGCGAATGGGAAGAATCGCAGGCGGTAGCCATTAGTTGGTCGTTTGATTATGATGTAAATGGTAATCCAAGCGGCATAGATTTAACTTCTGTTTATGCAGATGTATCGGCACAATTAGCGGATGCCATACAAAAAGAATGTACCGTTTGGATTAGGGTTTTGAAAAATAGCGACACTACTTTAGTACTTAATAATATGGTGCAACGCAAAACACCATTGGTTAACTACAAGTTCATGGTATTAGATGGAGATGATTGGTGGACCAGGGATTACGGTCCAATGGCTGTTTACTCAAAGAACTTAGATAGTATCAGTTTTGTGGACATGAAATATTATGATGGCAGGGATAAAGACAATGTTTTTCCGGGACAGATGGCAGCCATGATGGGTTACAATAATTATGTTACTTCATTAAACTCAGAAGGCGGAAACTTAATGGGAGATGGCTATGGCAGGTTGTTTTTTAGCAGTGTAATTAGGAATGTAAATGCCGACAATACCATACATTCAACACCATGGACTAACCAACAAACTTATGACACCTTGAAACAATTATTTAATACACCTTTGCTAACAGACTTAACTACCTTGAATTGTGATGGTGGCACAGGGCATATTGATTTGTATGTTAAATTGATAGATGAGCAAACAATTATTATGGCTCAGTACCCTTCGGAAATTACTGCAAGCGACAAAACCATTATTGAGGACAATTACCAAGTAATAAGCGCGCTGCAAGGCCCGTATGGCAGGCCTTACAGGATACTAAGAGTAGAACACCCAACAAACGACAATGGACTTCATACCAGAAAAACTTGCAACCAAATTGACCAAGATGCCAGGAATTTTATCAATGGTCTATCTTTAAACGGAAGTTTTATTTTCCCTTCTTATTACGATGGTGTTTCTGGCAATGCAGCGCAACACAATAGGATCATGGCATATTATAAAAAGATTATGCCAGGTTATAAAATTGTGCCTATAGATAGCAGAGAAATGTCGCCATTAGGAGGCGCTATTCATTGTATAACTATGCAGATACCAGTTGAAAATCCTATAAGAATTTGGCATCCAAGTTTAGATGGTATTGTACCTGCGCTGCCAAGCTATCATATATTGGCCAAGATTGACAATAAGAGTGGCATAGCAGAAGCCAATTGCTATTGGAAGAAGAACAATGCCAGCACTTGGAATAAGGTGGTATTAACAGATAGCAGTGGTTATTGGATTGGAGATATTGTTTCGGCAGGATTGCAAGGTGATGATTCACTTTTTTATTATATTGAAGCAAAATCTACCAATGGAAAAACGGCTACAAAGCCATTGAATGCAGGTAAAGGAGGCTATTACCAAATGAGGTTAAAGTATATCACAGGTTCAGAAGATTTACTTGTAGCTAGTAAAAATCACTTGTTTAATGCTTATCCAAATCCAGCAAAAGAAACGGTTACTATCAACTTTAAATTGGTTCAAACCGAAAATGTAAAACTACAAATTTGGGATATCAATGGAAAGTTGCTTGTAAATAAAGACTTGGGAAAACAGGATATTGGCGTGCATAGTTCGGATATAAATGTTTCGGAATTGCCAAATGGGATTTACGTTTACCAATTGTGGTTGAACAATGCACCAGTAATGAGCAAGAAGCTTGTTATTGGGAATTAATAAGGATATTTATTTGTACATGTAAATGGCATTAGCTGGGCTGAACCTAAGCCGATTGCTCCGTATTAAAAAAATAGAAAAGAAAGCTATTGATATTGTTTTGTAATAGATACCTTTGGTAGGCTAAATTAATTTAAGCAAAAAATGAAATCCAATATAGATAGAAAATCGTTTTTAAAAGCCACTGCATTGTTAGGCATTGGCAGCATTGCATTTGGAAGTAAGGCAAAAGGCATTTTTGCTGAACCTATTTCAACAAGTATCAATGATATTAAGACTAAAGTTGGCAAATACGAGCTACCTCCATTGGGTTATGCTTACAATGCTTTGGAGCCTATTATAGACGCCCAAACCATGGAGATACATTATACCAAGCATCACCAAGCGTATATCAATAAATTGAACGAGGCAATGGACAAGGAGCCCTCTTTAAAAAGCAAAAGTTTAGAAGAGTTATTGCTGAACCTATCTGGCATGCCGGCCTCAGTAAAATCCTTGATTCGCAACCATGGTGGCGGACATTGGAACCACAGTTTTTTTTGGAAGAGTTTGAAAACAGGCACTAATATGGGTCCTAGTTTTAGCAAGTTGGCTAATTCATCTTTTGGCGGTGTGGAAGAGTTTAAGAGCACTTTTGAGAAGATTGCTATGGGTGTTTTTGGATCGGGTTGGGCTTGGGTAATCTTGCAAAACGGACAATTAAAAATCACTACTTCGGCCAACCAAGACAATCCATTGATGGATGCAGGTGCAGTGCCAGAGATGATGCCAAAGGTAATTTTGGGAATAGATTTATGGGAGCATGCCTATTATTTGAAGCACCAAAACAAGCGCGCCGACTATGTAAAGAGCTTTTGGAATGCAGTTAATTGGGATGAAATAGAAGCACTTCTGAAGTAAATTAAAAATGTTTTTGAATTTTAGGTTTCAAATACTACATTTGCACTCCTTAAAATGGTGGTTTTAGCTCAGTTGGTTAGAGCGCCTGATTGTGGTTCAGGAGGTCGCCGGTTCGAGCCCGGTATTCCACCCCATTGCTATAAAAGCCCTGATTTTCAGGGCTTTTTGTTTTTGCAGTATCAAAACAGTATCAAATGAATTTTAAGTTAGCACAGATATATAATGCCAACAAAAGCCTCAAAAAGCCTTGGTATGTCTACTTTTCTTATATTGACCCAACAACAGGTAAGTATAAGAGGTTCATTGAAAAACGTGGAATAAATCGATTAAAATCTTACAAAGAACGAATGGAAGAGGCCACAAATTTGAGAGATGCAATCAACCTCGACCTAAAAGAAGGATGGAATCCATTTGCAAATGTTCAAACGGCTTTTTTAGAACTGAACCAAAAAACATTTATCCAGGCGTTGGATTATGCTCTTGAAAAAAAGAAGCTTTACAGAATCGAGCGGACCTACATAGAATATAAATCCCAACTCAAATACATTAAGGTGGCCATTGAACAGTGTGGTTTAACTGAATATCCTATTACCAATATCAAACGAGCCCAAATAAAGCAGGTACTATACAAGATAATGCAATCCAAGTCGGTGAATACCTATAATAAGTATTTGCTCACCCTAAAATCATTGTATACGGTCCTAGTTGAAGATGAGATTATTGAGGCAAGTCCGGTGCATGGAATAAAAATGGAAAAGAAAGCCGAGACTGCAGGGTATAAAAGTTTTGATTTGGAAACTAAGAAAACCATAAAGGATCTGCTTTACCAAGATAGTTTTGTTTTTGGCTTAATTGGAGAGATAATATATGAGACTGGAATTAGGCCAAATGAAATATTAAACCTCAAATGGCAGGACATTGATCATTCAAATTTGGCACTTGTTGTAACTGGTGAGAGTGCTAAGAATTCTAAAATTAGAATCGTTCCTATAAAGGAGAGAATTTCTAAAATGCTTAAGAAACTATATTTGAACAATTCAAGTCCAAATGCAGATTGGTTTTTATTTGGCGACCAGGCAACACTTGCTTCAGGTCCTTCCAGGTTTAATAGAAATAGGCTATCCGAAAGATGGAGAAAAGTTTTAGATGCAGGGAAACTGCCAACCGATTTAAAGCTTTACGGATTGAAGCACACTGGCGCTGATGATAAGATTATGGCAGGTGTGGACCTTGAGTATTTGAAGGACCTATACGGGCATCATTCCACCAAGATGACCAGAATTTACGCTAAAAAGATTAAGGAAAAAGGGGCGGAATTTATTAGGAAGAATGCTCCCGACTTTTAATTTGTTGTTTTGTTGAAACTTAAATCAACTCGTTTTCAATGTATTTAGGTTGGACCCCCATTAATAATTTGAATTTTACCAATAGTCAGATATATTGCGTCCTTAAAAAAAATATATATAAAAAAAAATTACATTGGAAATGTAAAAAAAGCCGTTGTTTTATTGTGTGTGAGTCTTTTGATTTCTTTAACTGTTTATGCAACAAAAAAGAATATAGATGAACATGCTTATGACACAAACGGGAAAGTTTGGCAGATTAAAGGCTGGATTGAATACGATTTTTTTCCACCGAAAATTACTCATTGGGACATTTGGTTGTGGGATCCTTATAAAAATGATTGGTTTCATTTTGTTGGTTATCCAGTAGGTGGCAGTTCAGGGGGCGATAGCGAGGAAGGTTGTGATACAGACTTTGGATTTTTAACAACTGGGTATACAACTCATATTAGTGACAGCTTGGGAAATACTTATGAGTTAACTAATTTTGACCAAGATTTATTTCAAATTATGAAAACAGCTGCAAATTCTGAAGTATGTCCTTAATATTTTTTCATTTTTAAATTATTAATTTAATGAAAGGCTTAATTAAATGTATTTGTTTTATTGCTCTATTTTCATTTTGCAATTCAAAACCAGATATTTCTGGTAAATGGAATTTATGCTATATTGATGATATTTCTGACACAACTAGTATAGGATATGTTGCTTATTTGGCATTTGCCAAGGATATTGCAAATTCAACAATTACGTTCAATGAAAATATGTTGATACTTTCCGATAGCGGTGGTATTGTCCTTGAAGAAGTTAAATATTTAATTGACGGAAATAGCAAAATCTATATATATAAACACGATACAATATCTTCATCAGGTTCAATTGAACTAATAAAGAAGGATTCGATGGTATTTACAATAGATAAATACAGGTATTACTTGAATAAAAACTCAAATCCAAAAATTTGAAATGAATTTTATTAATTATTTAAATTTTAATATATTCGTAAAATCCTTCTAGCAGATGAAATAAAATCAAATTTGATTTAAAAAATAAAATTAGTAATTTCGATTAATGGAAGTTAGGGAGCCAGATATGACATTTTATGGGTACAGCTATGCTGATTACCTAACTTGGAATATTCCCGAAATTGTTGAGATCATAAAGGGTCGCGTATACAAAATGAATGCGGCTCCAAGGAGAATTCACCAAAAAGTAAGTGGCAGGTTATTTTTGAAGTTTGGCAATTTTTTGGAAGGAAAAAAATGCGAGGTTTATGATGCTCCTTTTGATGTAAGGCTTTCCAATAATCCTATTAAAAACGAAAATATTTATACAGTTGTTCAGCCTGATTTATGTGTGATTTGCGACCCAAGTAAATTGGATGAGGCAGGTTGTATAGGAGCACCAGACCTTATTGTTGAGATTTTATCTCCAGGTAATTCAAGGAAAGAGCTGCAGAACAAATATGAGGTGTATGAAGAAAGTGGTGTTTTGGAGTATTGGGTAATTTCACCCGAAGCAGAAACTTTGCTCATCTATACGCTGATAAATGGCAAGTACCAAGCGTCTAAATTACTTACAAGTGGTGATGTTGCAAGCACCTCCATCCTACCCGGATTTTCGATTGATTTGGAGGAATTGTTCACGGGGTTGAATGATTGAAAAATTATCTAGTATAATTATTCCAATAAATGGCTTGTTATATTTTATCCTTTAAAAACTCCACCCCATACTTATATAAGGCCATGGCAGCCATTTTTTTTCTGAATAGACAAATATTTGATCTCGATCCATCGATAAATTTAAAGGTGTTTTAAACATAAAACCTGTTTTAACCATTAAGCCTTTATTAGGAGAATAACGGTAACCCAATCCAAATTCTGGACGAAATTTGTGGTTATTTGGGGAGGCATAGTAATTGCTTAGCGTATATAAAACACCAGCAGATAAATCCATTTTATGTTTATTTGAACCTACTAAATAGTGATAAACGATGGGCATATAAAAAAAAGACCTATCGTTTTGCGCTTTAACTTGCCAAGTTCCTGGCATCCATGAAATTCCTACCTGTATGCTTTGATTTTTCTCAAATAGATACTCAAAATTGAATGAATAAACATCACTTGCACCTAAAATTTCTAAA
>JBILJL010000087.1:0-8377 GCA_044377255.1 Bacteroidia bacterium | reverse complement strand
TGTGCAATTTCCCCTATAAAATGTTGGGTGTTTTTGAAGGCGAAAAATGTGTTGGCATTTGTGGCTATTGGGTCATGACAAAATTATATAGCGGCAAATATTTGGAGCTAGACAATGTGGTGGTGGCCGAAGCATACCGCTCTGCTGGAATTGGCAAATTGATGAGCGATGAAATGGAGAGAATTGCCCTTGCAGAAAATTGCAAAGTAATGATGTTAGATGCCTACATACCCAATGTAAAGGCACATGAATTTTATGAAAGATTGGGTTTTGAAAAACGTGGATATCACTTCATCAAGAAACTAGTTTATCCTTCGCACTAAGTTCGGAAAAGGTTTGTTTTTTTAGTACAAAATGCTCAAAGAAAACAGCACCTGGATAGATGCCTTTTAACTGATTGGAACTTTGTTTTCTGATAATGTTTTTTCTAGCTTTCCACCATTTGCCAAACTTAAAAAAGAAATCGGCATGTGCTTTATGTACCGCAGCACTGTGTTCAGGTTTGGCATTCATTAAAAAGAAAATAGAGCCCATTAAATCTAAGGTAGATCTTACAGGAATAAGCCACAAAAGCTTAGCAACATTTTCGTTTTTAAGCAACATTCGCAGAGAGTTTCTAAAATTTAAATAGGTTTTTTTAGGGTTGCCTTGTTGTAAAGTGCTTCCTCCTAAATGATATACTTGGCTCGAACCGATATACCATATTTTATATGCTGCCAATTGTAAACGCCAGCACAAATCAACTTCTTCCATGTGGGCAAAGAAGCTTTCATCAAAACCACCTACTTCAAAAAAGGCTTTCGATTTTACAAAGAAGCATGCCCCGCTTGCCCAAAAAACGGGTATATTGTTGTTGTATTGTCCTGAGTCTTCTTCTAAGTTTTCAAAGATTCTTCCCCTACAAAAAACGTAACCCAAGCTATCCATAAATCCACCTGCCGCACCTGCGTATTCAAAATAATTGCGCTTGTTGTATTGTAATATTTTGGGTTGTGCTGCTGCAATGGTTTCATCTTGCTGCATGGCTTCAATAATTGGTTCAATCCAATTTGGGGTAACCTCTACATCGTTGTTTAGTAAAACAAAATAATCTGCTGTAACTTTTTTCAATGCATGGTTATAGCCACCAGCATAGCCATAGTTTTGATCCAATACAATTGTTGTAATTGTAGGATAGTTGGCTTTAACCCAAGCAACAGAATCATCCGTTGAGGCATTGTCTGCTAAAACAATTTCTAGGTTTTTATAGGTTGTGGCCATTACACTAGGCAAGAACTGTTCAAGCAAAGCCCTATTATTCCAATGTATAATTACAACTGCAACTTTCGCTTGGTTCATTTAATCGGTTTTCTTTTTTTGTTTGTATGGCACATAAACAAACCTTGCTTCGGAGGGCGCAAGTAGCAAGATGCACATAAATTCTTTGGGACTTTTATAATTCAATTTGAAGTCGTTTTCGCGCTCTGGTAATATCAACTTTATGTTTACCAGTTCTTCTAACGTGGTGGCATGGATACTGAACTCACGGGCATAATCTTCGCGCAATAAAATTGGTTCGCCCAGTTTTACCTCATGCTGGTGTGCCACAAAAATTGGGTATTGCGTAAAATTTTCTTTCATCATATCTGTAGCCACTTCTTTTATCATCGGACTATAAAAATCTAAGTCCTCCGCCAAAATATCCAAGAGCTTTTTTAGGATGTCTTCTTTTTCCATTATTTCAATTCAAGTAAGGCAATATTCTCCACATGGTGTGTATGCGGAAACATATCTACTGGTTGCACTTTTATAGTATCGTAAATTTCACTCATTAGGGCTATGTCTCTGGCTTGGGTGGCAGGGTTACAGCTTACATAAACAATTCTCTTAGGCCTCACTTGCAATAATTGATTGATTACATCCTCATGCATACCTGCACGGGGAGGGTCGGTAATAACCACATCTGGTTTGCCATGTGTTTCAATAAACTCAGCAGTCAATAAATCTTTCATGTCGCCAGCAAAGAAATCTGTATGGGTGATGTTGTTTAATATGGCATTTTTCTTGGCATCTTCAATGGCAAGTTCTACATATTCTATACCCATAACCTTCTTGGCATTTTTTGCTACAAACAAAGCAATGGTTCCAACGCCTGTGTACAAATCATATACCAATTCTTCGCCTGTTAGGGCAGCAAACTCTCTGGTTTTTTTATAGAGTTCAATGGTTTGGTAGGCATTGGTTTGGAAGAAAGATTTTGGACCAATTTTAAATTGTAAATCCTCTAAGGTTTCTATCAAGTAATCGTTGCCGGCAAAAACCTTTATCTCTAAATCAAAAATGGTATCATTTCCCTTCTCATTAATTACATACATCAAAGAAGTAATCTCTGGAAATGCTTGGTGCACGTGGTTTAGCAAGGCTTCTCTTTTTTCGAGGTCTTCGTAGCCAAAGCTTATAATGAGCATCCATTCGCCTTGTATGTTGTTGCGCAAGGTTAAGTTCCTTAGGAAACCTGTTTTGCCATAAAGGTTATAAAAATCGTAATCGTTTTCAATACAAAATGTTCTTATGCTATTTCTAATGGCATCATTCAATGGTGCCATCAAATGGCAGGTAAACAAGTCAAAAACCTTATCAAATCTACCCGGAATGTGGAACCCCAAGCCCGCATTTTCTGCTTTGGTGAGTGTGCCAATGTCTGTTATATCGGTTAGCCATTTTCTATCGGTGCTGCTAAATTCTACCTTGTTTCTATACTGGGTTGTTCTGTTTGAACCTAAAATGGGTTCAAGCGGTGGAAAGGAGAATTTGCCAATTCTTTCAAAGGCGTCTTGCACTTGTTGTTGCTTGTATTTAAGTTGAGACTCGTAGCTCATTTGCTGCCATTTGCAGCCACCACAAGTGCCAAAATGCTGGCAAAAAGTTTCCACCCTATCAGGAGAAGGTTCAATAATTTCGGTAATGGCAGCCAATTCAAATCTTCTTTTGGTTTGAATTACCTTTGCATTCACAATATCACCTGGCACTGCATATTCTACCATCACTACCATTCCATCAGGCCTAGCAATGCTTTTGCCCTCACTACCCGCACTCACAATATGCAAATTCTCGTAAAATTTTGGCTCCCTATTTTTCTTTTTACCCATGGGCTGCGAAGATAAGGAAAGATTTGGAGATGTGGAGAAGGGGAGAAGGGGAGAAGGGGAGATGTGGAGATGTGGAGATGTGGAGAAGGGGATGGGTCTTCTTCGCCAACCACCTAAGCCAGGGCTCCGGCGACCAAGGGAGGAGACTTTAAATCTATTGTTTCCTGGTGAATGAAATAGGTAGGGACAGGTTGCGACTTGTTACCATGTACCGCAGGTTTTGATTTTTTGTAAAAACAGCCCGGCGTATTTATGCCCAGGTATTAAGATGTTACAAAATTTCACCAACAGGCCTTTAGTTTATTATGCAAATTGTTATAAATTGCCTACTGGATTAAAGTTCAATTAGTACTGCCTTTCTTTGGGTATTTTTTGAGTTTGGTTCAAACCGAAATTTAAAAATTAACCTACACCACAGATTTTGCAGCCACTGCCTTACATCAAACTTTCGGAGCTTACCCTTAAAGTAAAAGAGGTGGTTCAAGCCCATTTTGGTGAACTCACTTTTTGGATTGTGGCGGAGGTTTCCGGACATAAATTTTATCCCAATCCAGAACGGCATTATTTAGAGTTTTTAGAGAAAGACGACCACAACAACCAACCCATTGCAAAGGTAAAAGGAATTGCCTGGAGCAGTGGTGCCGCCAACATCAATAAGTTTGAGGAGATAACAGGGCAGAAGTTTATCAATGGCATACAAATTTTAACCAAGGTAAAGGTTGAGTTCAATGCTGCTCATGGCTTTCAGTTAATTTTGTTAGAGATCAACCAAGACTTTACCATTGGCAAAATTGAGCAACAAAAGCGCGATACTTTGGCTAAGTTATTGCTAGAAAACCAAGACAAGATTGTTAAGGTTGGCGATGAATTGATAACCTATAACAAGAAGTTGCCATTTGCACCAGTATTGCAAAGAATAGCAGTTATTGGTTCGCCAAATTCGGAGGGTTTTTCAGATTTTAGTCATACCATGCAAAGCAATATTTTTGGCTACAGGTTTGTGTTGGATATTTACCAATCATCGGTGCAAGGTGAGGGGGCAGATTTGGAATTGAAATCGCGTTTGGTAAACATCTACCAATCACAAATTAATTATGATGCGGTGGTAATCATTAGAGGTGGCGGTTCTAAGTCTGATTTACTCACTTTTGATAGCTACCAATTGGCTCAAACCGTTGCCCGCTTTCCTATTCCAATCATCACAGGTTTGGGTCACCACAACGATGTAAGCATTGTAGACATGGTAGCACATACAGCCACCAAAACACCTACCAAAGCTGCCGAATTTATCATTTCACACAACAGGGTTTTTGAAGAAAGAATTTTGTTGCTTCAACAAGGAATTGTGATTAAGAGTCAGCAATTACTGGCCATAACGCTCAAGCGAATTTCGGAAATCAATTTTACCATACTCAATAAATCTAGGCAAATATTGGCTTTTCACAAAGAAGAGAATTACTTGTTGCACCAACTCATTACCCACAAAACAAAGGATATCATTTATAGCAAGCAGCGTTTGTTGTTGTCGTTGTTTACCCAGCTCTCTAGCAAGCCCAGCATTATCATTGGAAGCAAAGTGGGCGATTTAAACAACCTACAATCCAATTTAAAAATCAACGCAAGCAAGTTATTGCTGAACCAAAAAAGCTATCTCAATCACCATGCATCGGTGGTAAGGATCATGAGCCCCGAGAATATTTTGAAAAAGGGTTTTGCCATTATAAGTGTTAAAGGTAAAATTGTAGCCAATGCCAATGAAATACAAGCAGGCGATGAGTTAAGCGTGATGCTAGAGAAGCAAGAAATAATTACCCAAGTAAAGCAAATAAAAAACACAGATGGAAATACTTAGTTACGAGGAAGCTTATGCGGAGCTCAAAAAAATTGCCAGTGAAATAGAGCAAGAATCGGTTTCGGTAGATGTATTGGCAGAAAAAGTAAAGCGGGCATCGGAGCTCATTACACTTTGCCAAAGCAAATTAAAAGCCACCGAAAAAGATGTAATGACCATTATTCAACAAATGGAAACCAAGCCAACACCCTAGGCATAAATTATTTCGGTTTGAACCAAAAAATGCTAAAAAATAGGGTGAAAATTGGCCTATTTTAGGGGCTCTGAAAAATATTTATCCAGTATTCCGGATTTCCTGAAGAGGCCTAATATTACTACTATTTCGCGCGATTTTTTTGCGATTTGATCATTTTGCATGGCACGACCTTGGTTTTTTTTGATAGGAATAGTTATTTTTGGTATTGGATAGTGCACACAAAATCCAATGGCCAAAAAACAATTTAAAATTATTCATTATTAAACAAAAACAAAATGAAATTAGCTACCCTAAGCGCAGCCTTGTTTTTCCATAGTTTCACCTATGGGCAAAACATTATTTACAAACAAACCAACAAAATACTGGAGTACAACTATGGAGTAGTTGATACGGCAGGTATGCGAAAATTGAGCGAGATTGAGAAGATCAAGTACGAGCTCAAGTTTGTAGAAAAGAGTTATTCTGAAACTATCTTTCAGAATTACGACTCAGAATTTGAAATTAAGATAGACAGCAATGAGTATGAACAATCGTGGATGAAATTAGCAAAGCGATTCAAATACTCCAATGCTGGAATGGAATTGTATGATGGCAACAATACCCTCATGAAAACCATTGCCTACACCCCCGAGCAGTTAACTGCTCGTACTGAAAAGAAGGACGATATCCGCGACAATGGGTTTCACCCAGGATTGATTTCGTTTCCTGATTTTACCCCAGCGGTAATTACCCAACTTGCTACCCAAAATGTTATTGTAACTGCCTTACCAACTGGTGAATTTAAAGTGGCAGGCAATGGTGAAACAACTACTTATAACAAAGCAAAGAATACCATTGTTACTGAGTTTACCAATAAGGATGGAGTTAAATGCAAAATTACTGATGGTTATGAACCTTATGGAACCAATGGCGGTTATTTGCACCGAATTCAAAAATCCGAACGTCAGGTTTATTCTGTTAATGGTCCTTGTATCACAGAAACAAAATTAACTTATTATAATGATTATAATATTCAAGATGATGGCGGTTTAATGGCTAAGGCATCTGATGCACTTGAAACTGTAACAGTATTTCCTAATCCAAGTGATGGTGTATTTACGGCTAAAGTGCAATTAGGTTTGAACCGAACTATTTCTAGTGTAAAGGTTGTTAATTTATTAAACGGAAGTGTAACCAATATTGATAACAATGGTCAAACTACCTTCTTGGTTAATTTGCCTAATCTACCATCAGGGAATTATGCATTGCAAGTGTTAACTAGCACTCAAAAATTGTTATCTGTAAACTTTATCAAACTTTAAAACTACCCCAATGAAAAATTTAGTAATAACAACAATGGTTTTGATTTCGACACTTTTGACAATCAAAACAGCCAATGCCCAAACGGAAAATCCTGAGACAACAGATTTGGATTATAAATACAAAGATGCCCTCAATGAGCAGATGAACAAATATGGGATGAAAGTATTTGATTTTCCCTCAAACGATCCATGCAATAGAACTGGAAACCCTTTGGTAAAAAGAAATGATTTGATATCGCCAGCTTTCCCATCCGATTCAAACCCTGTGATAAGGTTTTGGGGGGATAAGGATTCGATTATTTTAATGAAAGGTCCAGAAGATATCAATATTATTTGGATACATGGTTTAAATGGCACTACAGAATCCCTGAGGTGGCCAGCACAAGCTACGCAGGCAGGCTCAGTTGGATTTCCTGCTAGAAAAGCAAGATCGCATAGAGGCACAGCTTCTTCATCAGGCATTCAGTTTTACAGTGAAAATGGAGGGATTACCCCTGCCACTCTTGACTTGGAGAATGCGATGAATGCAGTGCTTCCAATAAGTGAAAGAAAACCAAATGATTTTATCATAGCACATAGTCAAGGTGGAATTGTAGCCAGGGAATGGTTGCGCAAAATGGAATTGGAGCCAAATACCTATCAAAAATTTGCACATGGAATGGTAACATTTGGAACTCCTCATGATGGAGCGCGAATTCTAAACAATACCAGAGAAGAAATGGATAATAAAATCCCTAAATTTATGAAAGATGCTTGCGAAGCCCTGTCTGATCCACTTATTGTACCATTGGTAAACTCTAATTTTGTGACTAGCTTACTTATCTCAAAAGAAATGATAAAAATAGCTCAAGACAAAGCTTGTGGAGTAATTGCAAATACCATTATTCCATTCGCTTTGGATAATTATTTTAAAAGAACAACTAGAGACTATTATGTTGGTTCGCCATTTTTAACTGGATACAACGAAGGTGGGGTTCGTAAACAAGGACTTTCGGAATATACCTTAAAGGTTCCAGTTGTTCAGTTTTATGGTGAGGAGGAACAACCCATATTATGGAGGTTTACGAGCAGTACGATGGAGATGGGGCACGATAAATTAAATAATAATGAAGCAGTATTTGGTTATGATAAGGATGACCAATTGCAAAACAAGGTATCTGATATGATTAATGATTTTGAAGCCAAAAGTAATCTTGAGGCCAAGAAAGTCAAAGATTATAAATTACAAGCAAAAAGGTACGCTTCAATAGCTATTGTTTATTTTGCAACGCATAATTATTTTTTAGGAACTGCCGCACTTGTGGCGGTTGGTGTAGCGACCAAGAATAAGCAGTCTGCACAGGAAAATGAATTCGCTTATAATCGTGGTAAAAATTGGTTAAGCAATGCAAATGATTACTATTTGACTGACTTAGTTGGTGCAAGAGTAAATCAAACCACCCTAAATTGTAAAGTAGTAGCAGATTTACAGTGTAGAGATTTACGTAAAAACCCAGTGGGTTCTGGTGTTCCAGCAGTAAATGTAAAAGTAAATTATAGTTTTAATACTACAGCTCCTTCTTGTGCAGTTCAGCCATTCAATATTACCTATGCTAATTACCATTTTATTGGTCACGACAATACTCCATGGAATGGCCCATGCACAGGTTTTGAAACCATCATTCCAACATGGAAAACAACCTATTATTACAAGCCAAATGATGGAATAGTATTAGCAGAATCAGCAAGCAAGCAAATTTTGGTGAATACAAATGTGAATCCTTTAAATACGCAAGCAATTGTTAGAATGGATAAAACAAATCATGATCAAATGAAGAATAGTGTTGAAACAAAAAAAGCACTATTGGTTTTGTATGGCGGGGATAAATATGGTCAATTTTTTAAAGTAGATATTAGATAA
>JBILJL010000086.1:0-8400 GCA_044377255.1 Bacteroidia bacterium | reverse complement strand
AACACGATTTTAATGAACGCAGTGGCATGGCTAGCAGCACAAGAAAAATAGCAACCGATTTATGGAAAAATCAATTGCCTGAAGGTAAGGAAGAACAGCTTGCTAAACTATTATTTGCTTATGAAAATCCACCGGGGAAATCGGAAGTGGCTGGCTCGCAAGATGCCATTGGTATTGTGTTTTCGGGTTTAAATAAAAGCAATTATGAAGGGACATATTGGCCCAAAACCATTGATTCGGTTCACGATGAGGGAGTCATTCATTTTATTGAAAAGCATTTGTATTTAGTGAGCTTAGGTCCGCGCAAGAATGGTTATGATGTTTTGGCTCGAACCAATATTGACAAGCAAGGAGCGCAAGCATTAGCTAAAGCAACGGAGGAATGCTGGGAGGCAATTTTACACAAAGATTTGCCTGCCTTTGGCATGGCGTTTACACGTTCATTTGAGGCGCAAGTTAAGATGTTTCCTGAGATGGCTGATGAGGCAATTTATGAAATGATTGCAAAATATAAAGACCTTGCATTGGGCTGGAAGGTAAGTGGAGCAGGGGGTGGCGGCTATTTGATATTGGTATCAGAAGAGATAATTCCTAGAGCCATTCAAGTTAAAATAAGGAGGAAAATAACTCAATGAAAGCAATAACTAATAACATTTCTTTTTACGCAGTAGTTAGTTTGTTTTTTTTGTGGGCTCTGGCACATAACCTAAATCCAATTCTTATCCCTCATTTAAAACATGCATGTAGGCTGAGCGATATGCAATCTGCTTTGGTAGATTCATCTTTTTATATTGCCTATTTTTTAATGGCTTTACCAGCAGGATTTGTGATACAAAAATGGGGTTATCAAAAGACAATAGTATTTGGTTTGTGCTTATTTGCAATTGGCGCATTCTTGTTTTACCCAGCAGCGGCAACACTTTCCTATGGTTTTTTCTTAGTGGCATTATTCATTGTGGCAGCTGGATTAACCTTTTTAGAAACTGCAGCCAATCCTTATGTGAGTATTTTGGGTGATCCAAAAACAGCATCGCAACGACTCAATTTTGCGCAATCGTTTAACGGGTTGGGAGCTACACTTGCCGCATTTTTGGGAGGTAAATTTATTTTAAATGATAGACCTAATGACTCAAATTCTCTTGTAGGATTAGATGAATCTCTCCTTATAGCGCAATTGAAATTAGAAGCCGCATCAGTTCAAATTCCCTATTTGTTTATAGGAGGTTTGGTACTATTTATGATGATTGTTTTTATGCGATTATCTTTACCCAATATTAAAAATAACAATAGTTTACAAGGATTTTCCCTCAAGAGATTATTGGCTTATCCTCAGCTAAAGGCTGCACTCATTGCACAGTTTTTTTATGTTGGCGCGCAAGTTTGTATGGGAAGTTTCTTTATAAGGTATACTGTTCAATATACCGGTTTGAACCAAACTGAAGCCGCAGTATATTTATCTGTCGCATTATTTTTATTTATGGCAGGTAGGTTTATTGGCAGCTGGTTGATGCAATTTATAGCAGCGTCTAAATTGTTGTTCATTTATAGTTTATGCAATATTGCTTTGTTGTTTTTGGTTATATGGGGGCAAGGAATAACTTCGGTTTACGCCCTGATGTTGGTTTTCTTTTTCATGTCGATTATGTTCCCAACAATATTTTCATTGGGTATTCAAAATTTGGGCGATGATGCACGCTTTGCCTCTTCTCTATTAGTTATGACAATAGTAGGCGGTGCTTTTCTGCCTCTTGCTATGGGAGCAATTTCAGATATGAGTGCCATTAGGTTTGCATTTGTGGTACCGGCTTTTTGCTTTGGTATTATTGCTTGGTTTGGCCCTTCGACAAGCTCAGGGTGACGTTCCCTTCGACAAGCTCAGGGTGACGTTCCTTTCGACAAGCTCAGGGTGACGTTCCCTTCGACAAGCTCAGGGTGACGTTCCCTTCGACAAGCTCAGATTAGCAGCTAGCTTCTGGCTCCCGATGCATCTGGAAGCCATTGGCTTCTCCTTAACCAACCGGTCACTGAGCCTGTCGAATTGCTAACCGGGTGGAGGAGGTATTGAAGGTTTGAAGTACCCTAACCTGAAGGTTTGAAGTAGCCCAACTTGAAGGTTTGAAGTACTCCAACTTGAGGCTTTGAAGTACCCCAACTTGAGGCTTTGAAGTAGCCCAACTTGAGGCTTTGAAGTACCCCAACCTGAAGGTTGGGGTTGGTTTGAGATTTTTTTTATAAATTTGAATGGAATTATTTACCATCATAATAGCCAGTTGCCAGAAGCTAGTGGCTAGAAGCTTTTCACCTAACCATGCAAAAACATTACCTAGCACTTGATTTAAAAAATGATGCTCAATTGATAGCAGAATATGAAAAGTATCATGAAGCAGTTTGGCCAGAGGTTTTGGAACAAATAATGGCTAGTGGTATTTTATCTTGTGAAATATTTAGGGTGCACAATCGTATGGTTATGGTATTAGAAACCAATGATGATTTTAGCTTTGAACAAAAGACAAAAGATGAAGCTTTGAACTCAAAAGTACAAGAGTGGGAAGAGTTGATGTGGCAATACCAGCAAGCCATTCCTGGCTCGGGAGTGGGAGAGAAGTGGCAAGTAATGAAGAAGGTCTTTGGTCTTTAGTCGTTTGTCTTTGGTGGGATTTAGTTGCTTACTTTGAAAGTCCAAACGTAATTGTTGGGTGGGTTTTTTCTGAGGTTTTCAGGGATCGTTATTTTGAAGCCATTGTTTACTTTATTCCATTTTAGGTTTTGGTTCGAACCTAATAAAACAACCTTAGCACCTTTAGTTGGTGTATGGCTTTCGATGGTAATTTCCGCAGGCATGGTATTTTCACCATCCTTGCATAAATACATGAAATATTGCGTTCCATTTGCTTTTTGGGTCATACAGATATTACCTTCTTTATAGGGTGCCATTGGTTTACTATTATATATGGCTTCACTATTTACTTTCATCCAAGCTCCATATTCTTGGAGCAAATTGTATGCACCTGCTTGCCATTCTCCTTCTGGTGTTGGGGCAATGTTTAACAAGAGGTTTCCACCTTTAGCAACAATATCAACAAGTAGTTGAATGCCTTCTCTGCCGCTCATGTATTTGGCATCGCTGGTGTGCGACCACCCGCCGCCAGAGATGATGCAGCTTTCCCAAGGATAGGGTAATTCTTTGGCAGGTACTCTATTTTCTGGTGTTAGGTAGTTTTGGTTTTTACCATAAACCGCTCTATCCACTACAATTAATCCAGGTTGTTTAATTCTTACTTTTTCTACCAACTCATCCATGCGAATATCTTGGTTTACCATGCGGTGTTTGAGGTAAGCATTCGCATTATCTTTTAATTTTTCTTTATACCAATGATTTATACTTTTGGCGCTAGATTTTTCTACCCAACCACCATCTAACCAAAGGATATCCATCTTGCCATAACCTGTCATTAATTCTAAAATTTGATTGTGGGTATAATTGATATACTTTTCCCATTGTTCTTTGTTTTCCTCTGGTTCATAATTTACATTCCTATCTCTCGGAGGGTACTTTGGATCCCAATAATATGGCGAGTGCCAATCGGGTTTAGAGAAATAGGCCCCTGTCCACATGCCTTCTTTTCTAAAGGCATTGAAAACTTCTTTGGCAATATTGCTGCGAGGATTACTTGAAAATGCGCAAGCCGAATCGGTCACTTTATAATTGGTGTATTTGCTATCGAACATGCAAAAACCATCGTGGTGTTTGGTGGTAAAAACCACATATTTCATGCCAGCATTTTTAGCAGTCTTTGCCCATAAATCTGGATTAAATTTGGTGGGGTTAAACGTTTTTTTTAAGCCTTCATATTCCTTTACATAAGTATTGTAATCATTAGGGTTACTGCCCATTTTGCGTTCACACCAGCCATATTCTTCAGGACAAATAGACCATGACTCCACAATACCCCATTGGCTGTAGGTGCCCCAATGCATCAGCAAACCAAACTTGATGTTTTGCCACTCTTTTAAATGAGCTAACGCCGCAGGGTCTGTTTCTGGCACATAACGCTCATCTTCTTGTGCAAGCAATTTACCAAAGCCAATAAGTAAAAAAAATAAACAAAAAATTGTTTTTAGCAGAGCGCCCTTCGACAAGCAGCCCTTCGACAAGCTCAGGGTGACGTTGGTCTGCGAGCTCAGGGTGACGTTGTCGAACCACAGTATTAATCTATCATTGCTACCCATGCCTTAATTACTTTTTGCAAACTGGTTGCTTTTTCTTCAATATCTTCCATTGTTTTGAGGTTGATTAGCCTTCTGCCATCGGGGAAATTGCCATCTAAAAATCCAGAGCCATCGTCTACTTTTTCGCCACTAGGGAAAACCAACATAGGATAACCTTTGTTTAAATGAATCACAATCAAATCTCTTTTATATTCTTTTGGATCAAACGGTTTCATAACGCCAGTATAATAAAAGCAAGGTGAATTCCATTTAATTTGAACAGCCAATTCTGGGCCGCTATCAAATACTATTTTTTTTATGTATTCAACCTTTTCAGCAAGGATTGGATCAAGCAAACGCATGTATTCTGCATAGGTTTGCTTGGGTTGAGTTTCTGGTTTTTTCTTGGCCATTTGTCTATTTTATTGTTGAAATATTAATTTTAAAGGTTAATTATTAAGCATTGACAGAGCAACTTGGTTCTATTAAAACAGGGAAGTTAACCGAGTTAGCTATAAAGCAAATTTTGTGAGCTTCATGATGTAAGTCAATAGCTTTTTGAACCATATATTGTTCGCTAACTGTAAACATTGGCTTTAGTAAGACCTCTTTGAATTTGCCACCACCTTTTGGGTCTTCAATGAGTGAACCAACTGCAGTGTCCATATAATCCAAAATAACAATTCCCTCAAGCGCACAAAGATAAAGGTACGACATCATGTGGCAAGATGAAATGGAAGCAGTTAAAAGATCTTCTGGATTATGAAGGGTTTTGTCGCCATAAAGCGCGTTGTCTGTTGTTAAAATTAGCTCCGGTTTTTGGTCCACTAAAATAAGGTGAGTTCTTTTATAGGCCGAAACACCGCTTGTTCCTGTACCTTTATTACCGGTCCATTTGGTGGTTATTTTGTATTGATGTTCTCTCATAATATATTAATTAGACACCATAAAATAGTGTATTAATGCAATCAAATATATCGATTACCTTTTAATAATTATTATCGTTTTAGGTTCAAACAGAAAGAAAGAAAAAAAGCCAATGATGAAATCAAATCACCACTGGCTTTTTAGTTTAAACCTATTAAAGTTTTGAGAGCCTATTCTGTTCTGAAAGCTCTAGCCGCTTCTTTTTCTAGATCTAGGTATTGTTCTTTACCAGTGCTAACTTTAACAAAAGAAATAGTTCCACCTTTAAATTCACCAGGTGATTTGTATTGCTTGCTAACAGGGTCGCCACTATCATAACCAACGCACAAGCCATCGCCCACCAAAGTAAACTTACCAACTTGAGCGCGCATTTGCATTTTGCTCACTTCTTTGTCGTTGATAAATAACTTAGCGGTACCAATAGACTCATGATATTCACCAGCTTTTTCTTTGGTAAACTCAACTCCAAATGTGTATTTGCCAGGTTTTAAAGGCGCAGCCGAAATCATTTGTTGATCAGTAATTCCAAGGAAATTATAGATATAATACAATTTGTGGTCTTTAATAAATAATGAATGTCCGCCAAATCTTGATCCATGTGCAAAAATTACACCCGAAGCATTGGCATCGGTAATGGTAACATTTGAAATGATTTTATAAGATTTGCCCCTAATATTAGCAGCAACAGCCTCAGGAACTGCGCTGGCATGAGGGTAATATGTATGCATATCGGTTGGAGTTTCCTCAGTAGGGCGTTCAAGAGTTACAAGCTGCATTGGGGTACGATCATCTAAAGGTAAAGCATTGTTTTTCTTTGCTTCTTCCAAATATAATTTTTTCAATGCCTCTAGTTTTTCAGGATTTTCTTTTGCCAAATCCACAGCTTCTGAACGATCCACATCCACATGGTATAACTCCCATTTATCTTGATCGAAATGGCCTTTATCTGTTAATGGAGCATGCACTGCAACAGCCTTCCAGCCATCTTGCCATATTGCTCTGGTTCCAAGCATGGTGTAATATTGTACGTGTTTTTGAGTTGGGTCATTTGGTTTGGCATCAAAAGAGTACTTCATAGATACACCCGATAATGGATATTGCTCCACACCTCTATAAACTTTAGGCATTTCTAAACCTACAATTTCTAAAATGGTAGGCACAATATCCACCGCATGATGGTATTGGTTGCGAACTTCACCTTTTGACTTGATACCTTTAGGCCATGAAATGATTAAAGGATCTGAAGTTCCACCAGAATAATTTGAGTAGCGTTTAAACATTTTAAAAGGTGTTGAAAAAGCAGCAGCCCAACCTGTAGGGTAATGCTCATAAGTATTTGGTCCGCCTAATTCATCAATTAACTTCATGTTTTCAGATAATTCATCAGGGTATCCATTGAAAAACTTGTTCTCATTCACAGAGCCACTAGGGCTACCTTCACCAGAAGCTCCATTATCAGCAGCATACATAATGATGGTGTTTTCATATTGTCCGGTTGCTTTTAAATGATCAATGATTCTTCCAATTTGCACATCTGTGTATTCTGAGAAAGCGGCATATACTTCACATAAACGAGAGAATAATTTCTTCTCATCAGCACTTAAAGATTCCCAAGGACGCACGGCATCAGCAGGATTTGCTTGATCGGCAGGCATTGGGTTCCATTCTGTTAGTTTTGTTCCTTGAGGTAAAATTCCTTTGGCAATCATACGGGGCAAAACCCATTTGCGATAGGCATCATACCCATCATCAAATTTACCTTTGTATTTAGTAATATATTCTGCTGGTGCTTGGTGAGGCGCATGGTTTGCACCAGGGCAATACCACATATACCATGGCTTTGAAGGATTTGCTGATTTTTGATCACTGATCATTTTAATAGCTTGATCCGCTAAATCTTTTGACAAATGATAACCCTGTTCTGGACCATAAGGCGCTTCAATAGGATGGTTGTCTTCTGTTAAATCTGGATACCATTGGTTGGTTTCGCCACCAATAAACCCGTAAAAGCGGTCGTAACCTTGTTGCAATGGCCACTGACTTTTATTGGCACCTGCAGATAAATCGGTCTCAGGTACGTTATGGTTTTTTCCAAGCCAAAAGGTACTCCAACCATTGTCGTTTAATATTTGAGCCATTGTTGCAGCTTGTGGTGGCAAAATGCAACTATAGCCTGGAAATCCATTTGAACCTTCAGTAATTACACCCATGCCATTTAGGTTATGGTTTCTACCAGTGTTGATACACGAGCGAGTAGGCGAACACAAAGCAACTGTATGCCATTGAGTATAGGTTAAACCTTCAGCGGCCAACTTATCTAATGTTGGCATATTAATTTTACCACCATAAGGCGACCAAGCACCTAAGCCTGTATCATCGTATAAAATAAATAAAATGTTTGGTGAACCTTCTGGTGCTTTTTTTCGTGTAAATGGACCCCAATCGGCCTTAGAATCTCGCACATCTAAGTTAACTTCACCTTTGAATTCAGTTGAATTGGTACTTGCTTTTTCTCCCTTTTTTTGCGAGCATCCTGCGGCAAATAATAATAAGCCTGAAAGTAAAAATGTTCCAGTTTTGACTATTTTTTTCATATCGTAAAAAATGATTCTGATGCAATTTATAAATTCTGATTAATAAAAGAAGGGTTTCACAATAATTTCATATGAAATATTGTTATGTAACTTGAACTAAAAAGTTACAAAATTATTGCCTTATATGGGCTATCTTTAGTAATAGAAATATCCTAAATTTGCCACATGAAATTTATAAAATATTTTCTTCTTATTTTAATAACCTTATTGGTTTTATTAATTGCCGTGCCATTTATGTTCAAAGGCAAAATTGTTAAATTAATTAAGGAACAAGCAAATGAGCAGCTCAATGCTAAATTAGAATTCAATGAAAGTATAGGCATTAGTCTTATTAAAAAATTTCCTAATTTAAGCATTAGTATTGAAGATTTATCTTTAGCTGGGATTCAAGATTTTGAAAAGGACACTTTGTTTTCGGCTAAAAATATTGCTTTAACTCTTGATTTAATGAGTGTAATTAAAGGAGAACAAATACAAATACGCAAAATTATTTTAGATCAGCCACGTATACAAGCCTTGGTTTTAAGTAATGGAAAAGCCAATTGGGACATTGCAAAAGTTGATACTACAGCGGCTGTAACACCAGCAGATACAAGTGCTTCCAAGTTTAATGTGAAGTTAAAGCAATTTGAGATAATCAATGGATACATACTTTACAACGACAAAGATG
>JBILJL010000085.1:0-8491 GCA_044377255.1 Bacteroidia bacterium | reverse complement strand
AAAAAAAGTTTGTCGTAATTGGCAGACTTTTTTTTTCTAAAATTTTAAAGGGTATTTTCAATAAATCTATTTAAATTAATTGAAAAATAGTAGCTTCTGATTATTATCAAGGTATCAGCCAAGCTTATTATTGGTATGTATATTAATTTATTATTGGTATGTATGTTCAAAAAATAGAATAGGTTATTTTTACATAATGAATAGGAGAGTACGAAATTATTTTTTGTTTTATGTCCTTTTTTGCCTCCTTTTCATTTCATGCAAGGAGGACAAAGGAAAAACAGACGGTACAAATGTTAATCCTATTGATACTGCTGCAATTGCTGCAATAACCTCTGAATTGATATTTACAGGTTACCAACCATTGAAGGATAAACCCATAAAAATTTATTACCATGTACCTGCAAACGCCAATAAATTAACACCAATTTTATTTGTTTTTCATGGCACGGATAGGAATGCAAAATTCAGTCGAGATGTGCTTATAGCTTCTTCGGATAGGCTTAAATTTATTATTATTGCTCCAGAGTTTAGTGATCAAGATTACCCGGGAGCGGATGGTTATAACCTAGGAAATATGTTTGTGGATGGTGATAATCCAACTGCAAGCACCATGAAAAATGAAGAAATATGGACCTTTTCTGTAATTGAGCCTATTTTTAATTTTATGAAAGTTAAAATTGGCAGTTCTGTTTCAAGTTTTGATATTTTTGGTCATTCAGCTGGAGGGCAATTTGCCCACAGGTATTTGCTTTTTAAGCCCAATGCAAAGCTCAATAAACTTGTTGCAGCGGCATCTGGTTGGTATACAATGTTCGACAATACTATTGATTTTCCTTACGGTTCAAAAAAGAGTCCTGCAGAATTTTACAGCTACAATAACCTTTTTAACAAAAAGGTCTTTATTATTGTAGGAGATAAAGATACTGATCCTAATTCGGCTGATTTACGTCACAATGAAATAGTAGATAAGCAAGGATTAAATAGGTTCACAAGGGCTCAATATTTTTATTCAAAATCTAGGGAAGAGGCAACAAGAAGGGCGGGATCATTTAATTGGAAATACAATTCCTTAAAGGATGTTACCCATGATTTTGCTGCCACTTCAGCTGCTGGAGTAAATTTACTTTATCAATAAAATTAAAAAATAACACAATAAAATAAATCAAATCATGAAAAAAAATCTATTACTCTTAATTGTTTTTATTCTTTCGACCCAAATTTATGGTCAAACCACCATGGAGAATTTCTCTTATGGGGCAATAACTGGAACCGCAGCTGATACTTTAACAAATCCTATTTTTGGTGGAAATTCTGCTTTGGGTAATGCTAAATGGAGAACTCACAGCGGAAGTGGAGGACAAATAGTTTATACAGGAACCTCTTTGTCTTACCCAGGGTATACATCCTCTGGGATTGGAGGGGCTGTTGGTTTCACTTTTGCATCAGGAAGTAGACAAGATGCAAATAGAAGTGTTGCGCCAATTACCTCAGGAAATGCTTATGTATCATTTCTGTTAAAAATGACTGGCACAGTTGGTGCAGCAGGTGATTATTTTTTTCATGTAATGGATACCTCTTTCATTACTGCCTTTAGAGCACGTTTATTTGTTAAAAATGGTTCATTGGCAAATACTTATAATTTAGGAATTAGTAAGGGCACTACTACGGTTGTATACTCACCAACTGATTATAATATTGATTCTACAGTTTTAGTTGTTCTTAAATATAGTTTTAATGCAACCGTAAATGATACAGTTTATGCTTATGCATTTACAGGGTCAACTCCAACTGTTGAGCCAAGTGTAGCGCAAATGATTACTTCTGATATTAGTCAGGGCGATTTGTTGGTTTTGAATTCAGTAGCAATTAGACAAGGAACTGCAAATACTGCAACGGGAATAATTGATGGAATTAGAGTTTCGACTTCTTGGGCAAATGGTGTTTTACCTGTTAAATTGGGTGATTTTAGTGCGCATATCAACTCAGCCACTCAATCAACCATGTTGGCTTGGAATACAACCTCAGAATTAAATAACAGCGGTTTTGAAATAGAAAGAAGTATTGATGGAGAGAATTTTGAAAATGTTGGATTTGTAAAAGGTGCAGGAACCTCAAACGTTATGCGTAACTACAAGTTCGAATTCAATAGCGATGAATCTGCATTTTACAGGTTAAAGCAAGTTGATTTTGACGGCAACTTTGAATACTCTTTAGTTATTGCAACTACTAACCAACTTGCCGATGCTGTATTAACTCCAAATCCTTTTAATAACATTATTCAATTGAGTTCTGAAGGCACTATTCAAAAAGCAGAAATAGTTGATTTAATGGGTAAGGTAGTTTTAACTGAAACTATCAATAATAACTCAGCTACTCTTAACGCAAATGAGTTGTTAAATGGTATTTATTTTATTAAAGTATACCAAGGAGAAACCATTTCAACCAAGAGAATTATTAAGACTAATTAATCCTAATTATTAGGCATAAAAAAAACCGGCTAACAATTGTTAGTCGGTTTTTTTTATGCTTTATCTACGGCTATTGGTTCAAACCGAAAATAAATTATATTAAAATATCATTTGTACATAAAATGCACCTATTAAAGACGACTTAGATTCAAAGTTCAATTGTGTGATTGAAGCATTGATTTTAAGGTTATTTTCATTCACGTATTTGGTAAGACCGAGGGTAATTTCATTTCTATTTTTAACAATTGAGCCAGCATTTGTAAACTCTGGAGCCACTGTAGCATAGCGAAAATCAATGCCATATTTCTTGTTATATACATAACCAATTTGAGTATTAAAACCAGTTCCTAAGGCTAACAATTGACTTATTTCTGTGGGTTTAAGTTCGTCTAAAGCAGTTACATCAAAATAGGTTCCTTCCATAACCTTTGCAGTGGCAATGCCATATTCACCTAAAAATGAAAAACCATTGTATTTGAATAACACATCGTAATATAATTTTCTATAATCAGGTAATTGATTTTTGCCATTTGCATCGTACAATAAAAAAGTTCCATGCCCTTCGCCTTCCGAATGACTAGATCCAGTATTATAACTACCAGCAACGCCCAATGCCAATTTAGGTTTTTCTTCTTTTTTAATGTCGTCTATTAATTTGTTGTTGCCTTCACTAAAATTACCCAAAGGATAAACATCTAATCTACCTCCATATTTAAGTCCGCCTAAGTCATAATCCAAGCCATTTATGCCAAAAGAGTTTCTTCCATCTCCAGAAGTAACTGCAGCTTGTGGAACAATTAAAACATTACCTAAGTTGAAATTTGATTCTATAAATAAACCAAATTCCCTACCTAATGAGCTGTATTGTGTGCTCAATAAACTTCTTTCAATAAACTGCAATTGAGGCTCCATAATGGCCATTTCTTTATTGTTGGTAAAGGTTAATTGTTGGCCAAAAGTAAATTTTAAATTTTCAATTGGCGCATAAGAAACCCACGCATCAAGGAGGGGAGTAGCTAAGCTAAAATCGGTTTGAACCAAAAATTCTAATTTCTCCTTTACAGCTTTACCTCCAAAATTAAAAAAGGTACGTCTTGAATTTAAATAGTAGTTAGGATCATTTGTTGAATCTTTTTGATACCCAACAAATGGTTGAATCATTCCACCAATCTTAAATTGATAATCACCATTGTTAAATTTAAAATTAAGTCCTTGTCCCATTTCAAATGACGGCACAGAGCTTTTACTCTTTGTATAAGATGAGTCTTGGGCATTTAGGTTAATTGCAAACAGCAATACTGCAGCAGTAACCATGTGTTTTAAACTAGTATAATTTTTCATTTTTTAAGTATCTATAGATTGGAAGAATGGCATCTTTATTTGCTGGCAAAACACCAAAATTTACAAAACTATTGGGTGCCTCTGGTTCAAGCACCTCAATGGCTAAATTTGAGTTTTCTTGAGATAAATAAACAATGAATGTTCCCTTCTCAAAATTCATTGTTTTAGTTTGTACCTCAGCTTTAATTTTTTGTTGGTATACTCCTTCCTCCATTTCTTCATCCTCACTTACTTCTTTAATGGAGTAGCATTCTACCTCAATATTTCTATTGTTAGCTAGGAATTCAACTGAAATTCCTAGTATTTTTAATTTTTCTATAATTATTTTTTGACTTGGATCAATGAGATAAGCAATAGGTCTGGCTCTTGTTAAAACAGGAGTAGATTTGGAGGCGTTTCTAATCTCTACCTCTATATTTATTTCATTGGTAGTTTCTACATCAATAAATTTTAAAGGCTGAACCGAAATTTCTTTTTTACATTTAATATATGCCAATTGATTTTCGTTTGGATCAAACTTTAAAACATTTTTAACTTCATTTACATTTTCATAAGCTGTTTTTAAATAGGAAATTCCCACTAAAAATGTAGAGTATATTCTACGTTTAAATGAGGTTCTTCCTAAGCCAACCCCTCTAATTTCTATTAAACTAGAAACGGTATTGGCTAAAGCGTAGGAGGTAGCGCTAGACCTCGCACTTATTGAGCCTTGATTGAAATGTATGTCGCCTAAATCTTTTTCTGAGGTAATATATTCCCTATGTGTTATTCCAACTTTTTCGAGTTCCAATTCAGCATTTCTTACAAATTTTTCATTTGTAAACTTCCTAAGCTTTTCAGGAACATTTAAATTGCCAGAACTCATAAACATCACATCATATCTCGATGCTACACCAAGGGTGCTTAATTGTGAGTATTCTTTTCTGAATGGTCTGTATTCGTGAAAATCAACTCCAACATCTGGATTGTAATTGCTAAAAGCTTGCTTTAATACCACACTTTCTTTAACAAGAAGTTTGGTTTGATCCCTGTTTAAATCAAGTCCGTTAGCAGCATACCTATCTTGTTTTTCATAGCCATCAATATTGGCCATTGGAACAATAGTTAGTTCAAGTTTATTTAGTAGGTATTCATAATTTGGATCATTCAACAATCTTTCTAACAAGTGCAAAATGCCTTCGGTACTTGCCATTTCATCGCCATGCAAACCAGCTTGAAACCATACTTTCAACTTATTTTCATTGCTTTTCTTGCTAAGAGTTACCATTGGGATAGCTTTTCCTTTTTGACTTTCACCAATGTATTGAATGGTCATTAAATCTGGGTATTTCAATTTAAGGTCATTTAAAAATTGAATAAGTTCTTCATGATTAGTGAATCCTTTTTCTTTCTTAAAAGCGGGCGTATTGATTTCAAATTCTATCTCTGGAAAGTACTTTGCAGTTATTGCTTTTGGTTGTGGGTTAAAGTCTTGGATAAAGCTCATTAACAGCAAACTGAAAATAATGAATAGGTAATTTTTCATGGGGAGTTAAAATGAAATTGTTGCCATAATATTTCCAATCCATTCATTGTTATTTATTGGGCTACCAAATATATCAAGGCTACCTGGGGCCAATTCTGCATAAGTAAGTGAGGCTTGAATTTTAAAACCATAACCTCTGCTGATGTATTTTGATAAGCCCAAAGTATAATAATTAGGTCTATTATAATAAGTTGGATTATTCATAAATGAATTTTTATCTGCATCTAAATGGGTATATCTGGCATCAATAGATACCTGGTTTTTAAGAATATATCCAGCTTGTATATTGTAACCTTTTCCAAGCATCATCCTTCCTTTTATATAGCTATCAACATCTTGCACTCCATTTACTAAAAAGCTATTGGAGGTGGTTCCATCATTTCTTACCCTAGTTGTAATATCAGAAGGAACGTTGCCACTGCTTTGTATATATTCACCCAACAAACTAAAACCTCTGTATTTAAATAAAAAATCCACTCCAAATTTTGAAAAATCAGGTAGGCTTTCGTTTTGTGCACTATCAAGATACAGAATGGCACCAGCAGCTTCTCCGCGTCTACTGCTTACCCCTTTGTTCATGCTATAGGTAAATCCAATTACTAATTTAGGAGTTCGCTCTCTCACAATATCCGCTTCCCTAAATTGCCCCATATTGGTAAATTTACCAAAAGTTAAAATATCTAATCTGCCTCCATATTTAAAGCCTCCGTAATTTCTTTTAAAGGTATTTTGACCATCTCCATTGGTAAAAGAAAGCGTTGGTTTAAAAATTAAATTATTGCTTGCCTTGTGTTCAGTAGAAACGAAAATGCCAAATTCTCTGGCCACCGCAAATGCAGAAGTTATTCTACTTCTTTCTACTAATTGCAAGTAGTTGGAGTTAATTAACATCTCCCTATTTTCAGTTTGGTTAGAACTTTGGCCAAATTTTATTTTTAAGTTTGGTAAAGGATTATATGCAACCCAGGCATCAAACAAACCTAAACTGGTTTCATCGCCTATTTCGGCTGTCCCACTGAGGTCGACCTGAAATCTATATTCCATTTTGTATTTTGGCAAATCACCCTCAAATCTAATACGCAACCTTCTCATTCTAAATCTGTAATAAGTATCGGTGTTTGAATCCGCCGCATATTTTTTTATTTCAAGAGCTGGTTGAATATAGCCGCCTAAGCTGAATAAGGATTTATTATTTCCTGAGAAGTTAAGTCCTTCGCCAAAGGTATATTTATTTAATACAGGGTTTTGTGAAGTCCCTATAAAACCTAAAGAAATTAAACAAAGTACTAAGAGTAATTTTTTATTCATAATCAAGTTATTCAAAATGGCCTTTAGCAATAACTTGTGTATCATTCATCATTTGCTTGCCTTTGGCAAACACATCGGTTAAATTAAAATCCTTGTCTAAGCAACAGAAATCGGCATCGGCACCTATAGCAATAATGCCTTTGTTTTTTAATCCCAAATTGGTTGCAGGGTTTTTGGTTATTAGCTTAATCGCGTCTTCAATTTTAACCTCTTTGGTATTAATTAGCTCCTTAACTTGCAAGTAATTTTGGTCAATCACGGCTCTTCTGAACCCAATTAAATTCCCATTTTCATCAAGTTTATCAAGCCCAGCATTTCCATCACTACTAAAAGTCATTTTGTCTATTGATACACCTTTTTCTAAGGCATACAGAACAGATTTGTAGGGCTCAGTATATTTGGATGCGCCAGTTGTTAAATCTATCATTCCGCCTAGTTTTGCAAATTCTATGGCTTGGTCAAATAGCTCTTTGGTTCGCCCAACATGAGTAGGGGAAATATTTGCAATAGGAAATTCATGTTCATTCACCAATTTAAAAAGAATGTCCATTTTAATTTTTTGGTTGCCTAAATGAATATGTAAAATTCCCTTTTTATTGGCAATCATTCCCCCAACTTTTACTTGTCTTAAAATTCTTAACAAATCATGTTCGGTTGGATAGGATGACCTAAAATCACTTATGGCAATTTTACAGCCCAAAACAGGTTCAATAAAAATCATGTCGTCTTGAACCGAGCCCATAATATGAACTGGGTCTAGTCCATAATAGCCAGTAAACATGTAAGCGGTAATGCCTTCGCTTTCAAGCGCTTTAGTTTTGGCATATAAACTCTTAATACTTCTTGATGCGCCATCAGTACCTAATAAACCAACCACAGTAGTCGACCCACAAGCAATTAAATTTGACATGCTAATTTCAGGTGTCATTGATCCAAAACCATGCTTTCCACCAGCACCAATAATATGGATATGCTGGTCGATAAAGCCAGGTGTAACTATTTTCTCATTGGCATCCCAAATTATACAATCAGCAGTTGGCTGCAATATAGCATCCTCTATTGCTAAAATTTTTCCTGCACCAGTAAGTATATCTTTCTTTCCGAGAAAATTGGGCGCATATACACTTGCGTTTTTAATTAAAAGCATAGTCCAAAATGATAAATTAATAAGGTAAGCAAAACAGAAAGAACGGGAATCAAGTTTCTTTTTACAATTTCCATTACAGGTACTCCAGCAACATTGGCAGTTGCAATTAATACGCCCGCAATTGGACTTATAGACCTTCCCATAGAAGCAGACAAGTTCATTGGCAATAATATGGATGTACTTGGAACACCAAATTTTGCAGCCACATTTGGGATAAGCGGACCAAAAGCAAAAAATGCTGCATTTCCACTACCCATTAGTAAGGCAGCCAAGAAAATCATAATAGTCATAATAATACCAATCCCAACTGCGCCAAATCCTATGTTCTGAGAAATTGAAATGAGTCCATCCATAAAGCCCATAGAAATTAATCCGTTTGCAAATATTTCTGCAACAATAATTAGGGTCACAACAGATTTAAAGATATCTCCCATTCCATCCAAAAACACTTTGAAAGAGGAAAATACGGCTTTGATGTTTTTTGTTCTTATGAGTTCAAAGAGCATACCCACAAACAAACTAAAAAGCATAGCAGTGGTTGTTTCAACTTTTAATTTAATAGGAAACAGGGTAAAAACTCCTGAGAATGAAAGCAGCAAAATCAATGGTAAAATAGGTAGTATTGCATAGATCCAATGCGCTTCATTACTAGTTTTCTCAATGTTCTTTACTACTATTGGCATTAACTTGTCTTTCTCA
>JBILJL010000084.1:0-8536 GCA_044377255.1 Bacteroidia bacterium | reverse complement strand
AAAATGGATTTAACCACATAAAAGGATATAGCGTCTAATAATTATTGCGGAATCAAAGGAACACCTGTCAAAATGATTAATAACATCATTATTGAAACTACCATTAATGATACAATTAGTGGTTTCCTAAGCGACTTTTTAGGGTAGCTATCTTCATCTAAAAAGTACTTTCTAAAAACAAATTCAACTAACAAAGCGCCCTCTAAAAAATTAGCCATAAAAGTGGTTCCTGGTCCGCGAAGGTCTGTTGTGCCCAAATAAGCTGTGAATGAGGCAAACATCAAGGAAACTAGAAGCAAAAGATTGCCTATTTTGGTTTCGCCTTTATCAACTAAGTTTTGCCTCAATAAAAAGCCTCCAAAGATTGGACTAAACAACACGCAAAAACCCAAAACAGTCCATTTGGAATATATTGGGGTCTTCTCCACTTTTGTTCCTTCTTCAAACATAATTGTAAATTAATAAAAGTTCTTTCGATTGCTTTTGTTCCAAATCTTAATCAAAATAAAGCCAAACAACATGCCGCCTAAATGTGCAAAGTGGGCCACATTATCAGCTGGATTATTTGCAATGCCTTGGTACAATTCTATGGCCCCATAGCCAAATACGAAATACTTTGCTTTGATAGGAAATGGGATGAAAAGCATCATTAATTCTGTATTTGGAAACAGCATGCCAAATCCAAGTAAAAGTCCAAAAACAGCACCACTTGCCCCTACCACAGGGTTGTTAAACTTCTTCACCAATAAAAAATCTGTGATTTGTTTGGCGCCAGTAACATAATCTGGATTATTGGGATCCTTTCTCCATTCATTTAAAAAATCTGCAACATGAATATCGTTTGCAAAAAAGGGATCTTTTTGAATGATGTTAAAAAAGGTATCATAATCTGGATTTGCGGCAAATCCGGCTATCATTTCTTTTATTTGATACACCTCATAGGCATTTACACCTAAATACAAAGCCGCAGCGCCAAAAGCTGTAACAAAATAATAGATGAAAAACCTTTTGGGACCCCAATAATTTTCTAATGTATTGCCAAACATCCATAAGCTGAACATATTAAAAAATAAGTGCATGAACGACCCATGCATAAAAACATGAGTAATTAATTGATAGGGTTTAAAATAGCTAGATTCGGGGTAAAATAACCCAAAATGTTGGTTCATATTAAACCACCCTTTGCTCTCTAGCACTATATTGGCCAAATAACACAGGCCATTAATTATCAATAAATTCTTTACTACTGGAGGAAAGCTCGAAAAGTTGTTTGGTCTAAATTGTTGATACATATCCTAATTTGCGGCAAATTAATTCTAATAATTGAATTGCTTGTGTGTTGGCAAGAATTTTTATTAGTGTTAAAACATTTTTGAAATGTCTTGTAACGTGAGCTTGCTTACGCAAGGTCTCCCATCTGGGGAAAATTGCGGATCAGAACAAGCAAATAACTCATCTACCAAACGATTCATTTCTTCTGTTTTTAATTTGGTGCCAGATTTAATGGATGCTTTTTTTGCCAAAGTTTTTGCCACATTTTTATGTTTATTGAGCTCACCTTGTTTATTCCTTTTATACGTTTCTAAAATCTCTGAAAGTAGCTCTTGTTCATTGCCAAGGTGAAGTTCTGTTGGGAGTCCATTGATCACAAATGTATTTTTGCCAAAGACATTGATAGTAAAACCTAGTGCGCCCATTTCTGGCAAAATCTCTTCCAAAACAACTTCATCACCCGGAGCCAATGTTACAACCTTAGGGAAAAGAAGTTGCTGACTAGCTATTGGGCTTTGGGCAAGGGCAAACAAATATTTTTCGAACAAAATTCGCTCGTGGGCTGCCTGTTGGTTTACGAGCATCAAACCACTTTTGATTGGGGTAACAATAAATTGATTGTTTAATTGAAAAAAAACTCTGGTGTCGCTTACCTCTTCGTTTGATGGAAGAAGTTGCTCAACTTTTTCATTTGTTGAGGGTGAGTTTGAATTGGTTTGAAACAACTTTTCCCAGTTCTGTGCCTTATCGTTTCGCTGTTGTTGATAGGTTTCCTTAAAACTGCTCCAATCTGGTCTGCTTACCGTTGAGCCACCAGCAATAAACGGGATAGCCTCACTTATGCTTGGTGGATTTAACTGGAGATGTATAAATCTATTGTCATCAAAGTTTCCTCCATCTGGATTTTGAATATAAGCTCCAAGGGATTTTCTAACAATTGCTCTCAAAATTTGATAAACATTTCTCTCATCCTCAAATTTTACCTCTGTTTTTGTGGGATGGATATTAATGTCTATTTGCGATGGGTCAATTTCAATTTGAATCACATATAACGGAAACTGTTCTTTACTAATGGTTCCTTCAAAGGCATTGTTTACCGCATGGTTCAAATAATTATCTTTAAAAAACCTATTGTTTACAAAGAAATATTGCTCTCCCCTTAGTCTTTTTGCAAACTGCGGTTTAGCTATAAACCCTTTTACATGAATGATGCTTGTTTGTTCATCTAGTTCAATCAAATCCTCTTCTTTTCGGTCGCCAAAAACAGATACAACTCTATCTTTTTGAGTTTCGATTAAATAATCCAATTGCAAATCATCATTGTGATACAATTGAAAGCCTATAGCAGGATTGGTAAGTGCCGCCCTGTTTATTTCTTCAACAATGTGTTTCCATTCAACTGGGTTCGACTTTAAAAAATTTCGCCTAGCGGGTATATTAAAAAACAGGTTTTTAACTTGGATATTTGTGCCTGTTGGGTTTGCAATGAGTTCTTGTTTTTTTACCTCCGAAGCTTCAACCGAAATAAATGTGCCTAACTCATCCTCCTCTCTTCTTGTTTTCATTTCCACAGAGGCCACAGATGCAATACTAGCGAGAGCCTCGCCCCTAAAGCCCATCGTGTTAATTTTAAAAATATCTTCTGTTTTGGCTATTTTGGAGGTAGCGTGCCTTTCCCAACACATTCTGGCATCGGTGCCACTCATTCCTGAACCATTGTCTATTATTTGAATCAAGGATTTGCCGGCCTCCTTTATGTACAAAACAATTTGCGTACTACCTGCATCTATAGAATTATCTAACAATTCTTTAACTACAGAGGATGGCCTTTGAATAACCTCTCCTGCTGCAATTTGGCTAGCTACGTGATCTGGTAAAAGCTTAATTATGTCTGTCATATTCTACTACAAATCACTTCATTTTTCACCGTAATTTTCCTACTGTGGAGAACTTTCAACCCCTAAACCGTTAATAAGTTCTCATCATATTTCTCGTTTTTATCACAACATTTGCGCTCCTTTGCGGTAATAATGCGTTATTCCTGTAAATATTTTTTGGCTTTTGCTGTCTTTTTTTGTCTTAATAGCCAAAGTAAAGCGCAAAGCCATTCCATCAATTGGAAACGTTCTTACCCTTGGGTAGATTCTGTCATGAGCACTTTGAGCTTAGATGAAAAATTAGGCCAATTAATGACAATAGCTGTTTGGACCCAAAGAGACAGTAACTACTTAATGGATATTGAGCATTTGGTTAAAGACTACAAGGTTGGTGGCATCATGTTTATGAAAGGAACCCCTCATAAAGAAGCGGTATTAACCAACAGATACCAAGCCGTTTCTAAAGTGCCTATTTTGGTAAGCATTGATGGTGAGTGGGGATTAAATATGAGATTGGATAGCACCCCAGCGTTTCCACGACAAATGATATTAGGTGCTGCAAATAACCTTGAACTTACCCAACAAATGGGCACTGAGATTGGTAAACATTGCAAAAGAATGGGCATTCATTTAAACTTTGCTCCCGATGTTGACATTAACAATAATCCAGCGAACCCCGTTATCAATGACCGCAGTTTTGGTGAAAATAAATACATTGTTGCCAAACATGGTGTTGCTTTTACGAGGGGTATCCAAGACCAGCATGTAATGGCTACAGCAAAGCACTTTCCCGGACATGGTGATACAGAGTTTGATTCTCACGAGGCGCTTCCTATTTTAAACTTCAACAGAAAGCGATTAGATTCTTTGGAATTATATCCCTTTAAAGAACTCATTAAAAACAAGGTTGGAAGTGTAATGGTTGCCCACTTATATGTACCGGCAATAGATTCGGCCAATAACACCGCTACTTCTATTTCTAAAATTGCCATCAAAAACCTTTTAAAAGATGAGCTCGGATTTGATGGTTTGGTTATTACCGATGGTTTAAACATGAAAGGTGTTGCCAATTATGCTGCTCCAGGTGAGGTTAGTGCTAAGGCTTTAGCGGCAGGTAGCGATTTGTTGCTTTTTGTAGAAGACTTGCCACAAAGCATATTTTGGATCAAAGAATACCTCAAAAATGGTTTAATTACCAATGAGGATATTGACATCGCTTGCAGAAAAATTTTAATCACAAAAAACTGGGCTGGATTAAACCACTACCAGCCAATAAAATTAGAGAATTTATACTCCGACCTCAATTGTTGTTCTACAGATTTGTTAATCAAAAAAATAGTCAAACAAGGCATAGTGGTAGCAAAAAACTCAGATAACCTTATTCCTTTGGCGAATCCACAAGAGTATAAAATTGCAAGTATTGCCGTTGGAAATAATCTTTTCACCAGCTTTCAACAAACCTTGAATAACTATTTAAAAGCCGATTATTTCTCCATTGATAAAAATGACAGCGAGCAATCATTTGACTCCGTTTTTTCAATACTACAACGGTACAGCCTTGTTATAATAAGCGTGCACAACACAAGCAGGTATGTGAGTAAAAAACTCGGTATGACTAAGGCTGAAATTACATTTATCAATCGCTTGCTTTTAAGTAGAAAATCAATCCTAATCAACCACGGAAATCCATACATCTTGCAACACTTCAGTCAAGCAAGAAATGTAATTGTTGCGTATGAAGACCTCCCATTATATAATCAATTAGCGGCACAGGCGTTAATGGGCACCTATGGCACAACAGGTAAAATGCCTGTCTCTGTAGGCAGCACATTTCCTTTGGCTACGGGTGTCGAAACGGAGGCCTTACCTCGCCTAGAATATGTTATGCCAGAAGAGATTGGATTGGAGCATACACCTTTTCAATTTATCGATAGCATGGTAGCTGAAGGCATCAAAGCAAAGGCAATGCCCGGATGCCAAGTTTTAGCTGCAATAGATGGAAAGGTAATTTATAATAAATCTTTTGGAACGTTTACCTATGACAGCGCCTCGACTAAAGTTCAAAACTACCACTTATACGACTTAGCCTCATTAACAAAAATGCTTTCCACTACTTTGGCTATCATGAAATTGTATGAAGATAAGGCTATAGGACTTAATGATAAGCTAGGCCTATATCTTCCTTTTTTAAGAGGAACAGCGAAGGAAAAAATTACAATCAAAGACGTACTCCTTCATCAAGCTGGCTTTCCAGCATTTATCCCATTCTATAAAAAAATCTTAGATAAGTCGCTTCCAGATACCACTTGGTTCAGCCAGATTAAAACAACTCGTCATAGCCTAAAGGTGGCGGATAGTCTTTGGATTGACAAATCATACGAGCAAAATATTTTCAATTTGATTGCAACCGCAGACATGAAAACTACAGGTGAATATTTATACAGTGATTTGGGCTTTATTTTACTCAGAAAACTTGTTGAAAACATCAGCAACCAAACGTTCGATGAATTTGTAAATGAAAACTTTTTTAAACCATTGGCTCTAGGAAACATTTGCTTTACACCATTGGATAAAGGGGTGTTTAAAGGCAAAATTGCACCCACAGAAAACGACACCCTATTTAGAAAACAAGAGCTTCAAGGATATGTACACGACCCTGCTGCCGCTATGTTTGGAGGGGTAAGTGGCCATGCTGGTTTGTTTAGCAATGCTAATGATGTAGCCGTTATTATGCAAATGCTTTTAAACGGTGGAACCTATGGAAATGTCAGGGTATTAAAGGAATCAACCGTTACCCTATTCACTAGCAAGCAATCTAAAAAATCGAGAAGAGGTTTAGGTTTTGATAAACCCGAAACCATACCCCTGAAAATGTCGCCAGCTGGCAAATACTGCTCTCCCTTAACATTTGGACACACTGGTTTCACTGGCACTTGCGCTTGGGCTGATCCAAAAAACAATTTGGTTTACGTGTTTTTGTCGAATAGAGTTAACCCCAATGCAGAAAATAATAAATTGGCACAAATGAATATAAGAACCAATATCCAAGACTTAATTTATCAAGCAGCCAAAAAGAAGTAAGTTAATCACTTCAAAAAGAATTTGTTGCAAATTTTGCAAATTTTAGGGGTTTTGTGGATTTCTAGTTAACAACATTTGGAAATGTTCAAAGTATGTTTACCTTTGATGCTCATATTATTTTTATTCATGAACATCTACATTGGAAATTTAAACTGGAGCACAACTGAAGATGAGTTGCGCGGCTTGTTTTCACAGTATGGCGAAGTATCAAGCATTAACATCGTTAATGACAAATTTACCGGCCGTAGCAAAGGATTTGGTTTTGTTGAAATGCCAGATAATGCTGGCGCACAAAGCGCAATCAACTCTCTAAACGGACAGTCTTTTAAAGACAGAAACATCACCGTTAATGAAGCTCGTCCACGCGAAGAAAGACCAAATCGCGAGAGAAGGTCTTTCAACAACAACGACAGAGGAGACAGAAGATCTTATTAATATTCTTATTAAGAGCTCAACAAAAAAGCCGCTTCAAATTATTGAAACGGCTTTTTTATTGCCAAATTTTTTAGTCCTTCTTCTTGATTTTTTTCTTCTGTGAGGTGCTCATTTTATTGATCTTTTTGTAATAGCCTATCTTATTTCCTTCTACCCAAATGGTAAGCTTTTGACCATATTTAACAACATTCTTCTTTAGCTTGTTCCACGACTTAATATCTGCTGCAGGCACATCAAACCAATCCGCTATATCGGCAAGGTTGTCTCCTTTTTTAACGGTATAAATTATCTTCTTTTTAGTGAATTTTTTTGATTCAGTATTTTTTGTAATCCCTGCTACACTATCAACCGAACTCTCTTTCATTTTGTCTATTGGGTCAACCTGAAGCTCGCTCACGTTAATAGACCTAAAAACAGTATCTTTCAAAAGGGCAAAATTCTTTGACTTGCTTTTCGGAACTTTAACAGCATAACCGTCTACGTTAAATGGAATAATGTCTTTTCTAAAAACAGGATTTAATTCCCTCATTTCTTCAACACTAACTCCGGTTACCGAAGAAATTTGCTGAAAAGAAAGCCATTTGTTAACCAAAATACTGTCGGTTTCTGTTTCAAATTTGGGCTCGGCACTGCTAATTCCATGCTCCTTATAATAATTCAAAATATAAACGGTGGCAATTACTTTTGGATAAAGCTCTTTACAAGCTGCTGGCATATGGGGATATATGTCCCAAAAGTAAAGACTATTATTGCTAATATGAATGCATTTGTTAAGTGTAACAGGTGAACAGCCATAACTTGCAATTACCAAAGGCCAACTTTTGTAAATACTATATAAATCTTTTAAATGTTGGGCTGCAACCGCACTAGACTTTACAGGATCTCTCCTTTCATCTATGTAAGTGTTTACCTTAAGCTTATACATTTTACTTACTGGGTAAGCCATCATCCAAATTCCACTTGCACCACTGGTATTTACCACCGAGGGATCCAATAAGGAGGCGGTAGCAGCCAAGTATTTCAAGTCAATTGGCAACCCCTTCGCCCTTATGCTCTTCTCTAATAAAGGAAAATAATACTTGCTTCTCCCTATTAAGTTTCTCACCATTTCGGGATTGTTTAAATACTCTTCAATAAATGGTCGAACCGATGGATGGTAGGTTAGCTCTAATGGGCTTTTAAGCGCCGCTAAACGTGCTTGATAAACTTCATCAACACCTGCTTTTGTTATAAAAAAACAAAATAGTAAAAACCCTAACAAAAACACGCCTTTCTTTTTCGCTCCCATAAAACGCAAATTATATAACTTCTTATACACTGTTTCAAAAAGAAATTAAGATTTGAACACTTTTTGGGATGAGTGGCCTTAAACACAAACACATTTAAAATAACAATGAATGAGGCACGAAATAGACCCAATTTGGGCAAAAGGAATTAAACGTATATCAACAACGCTAATTTATTTCGGGATTTTTAGATTAATGAATACAAATTTCCCATAAAAGATTTGGGCAATCTATTGAGATAAAAAATTAAAAGAAATGTTTTATACCGACTTGCCCCTACTTAGGCTCTTGGTCTTTCGTTTTCATTCCCTCTTCAATTTGGTCTTTCACATTTTTCTTGGCATCGTTGAATTCTCTCACGCCTTGGCCAATGCCGCGCATCAATTCTGGAATTTTCTTTCCGCCAAATAAAAACACGATGGCTAATAAAATGATTAACCACTCTCCGCCACCTAAGTTGCCGATAAATAACAATGTAAAGTTCATTTTTTAATGAATTAGTAATGCAAAATTAGTCTATTTTTTAATTTTTAAGCTTCAAACCTGAGTTTATTTCATTTGAACGCTTTTTTTCAGGTTTTTCAA
>JBILJL010000083.1:0-8543 GCA_044377255.1 Bacteroidia bacterium | reverse complement strand
AAATAAATTTACCTATGAAATATTACTCATAGACGATGGCAGTAATGATCATTCTTGGAAAATTGTTGAGCAAAATCGACAAAGAAACTCGAGAATTAAGGGCATTAAGTTTAGAAGAAATTATGGTAAATCTGCCGCTCTCAATGTTGGCTTCCATGCCGTATTGGGTGATGTAGTCATTACCATGGATGCAGACATGCAGGATAGTCCAGATGAAATCCCTGCGCTATACCGCATGATTGTTGAAGAAGGTTACGATATTGTAAGTGGTTGGAAAAAGAAAAGGTTTGATCCAATTACCAAAACCATTCCAACCAAGTTTTTTAATGCAGTTACGCGTTCTATTTCTGGCATTCCTTTACATGATTTTAATTGCGGACTAAAAGCATATCGCCAAGAGGTGGTTAAGTCTATTGAGGTTTACAATGAAATGCACCGCTATATTCCTGTTATTGCTAAGTGGGCTGGTTTCAAAAAAATTGCCGAAAAGGAAGTACAGCACAGAGCACGTAAATATGGTTCAACCAAATTTGGTGGTATCTCGCGTTTTATCAATGGCTTTCTAGATTTACTCACTATTTTCTTTGTATCTAAATTTGGCAAAAGACCCATGCACTTTTTTGGTGTTTGGGGCACGCTCATGTTCATCTTTGGTTTTATGGGTGCCTTGTATATTGGCCTAGAAAAAATTTATCTCATCTATAATGGAGATACCGTACCTAGAAATATTACCGACCAACCCTTGTTCTTTTTGTGCTTGGTTGCCCTTATAGTGGGTTCACAATTATTCTTAGCAGGTTTCATCGGCGAAATGATTTCGAGAAATGCCACAGAGCGCAATGTATATGGCATTACCAAACGCTTAGGTGTTGATGAGTAAGAAAAAAATACTGATTGTTGGTCCTGCTTTTCCGCTCAGAGGTGGACTAGCCACTTATGATGAAAGATTGTGCAGAGAGTTTATAGCTCAAGGCCATTCTTGCGAAATTCTGAGTTTCTCTTTGCAATATCCCAAGATTTTGTTTCCAGGCAAAACGCAATTTTCGGCTGATCCAAAACCCAATGATATATTTATTCATAGTGCCATTAATTCTATTAATCCATTAAATTGGGTAATGGTTGGCAATAAGTTTGCGAAACAAAAATACGACCTAGTTATTTTTAGGTATTGGATGAGTTTTATGGCACCTGCTTTTGGTACCATTGCTAGGTTACTTAAAAAATCTGGTGCCAAAGTTATTGCCATCACCGATAATATTGTGCCCCACGAAAAGCAATTTTTTGATGCCGCTTTTACTAGCTATTTCCTTCATGCTTGCGATGGTTTTTTAAGTATGTCGAAGGAGGTGCAAGTGCAAGCTCAAGCATTGCAGCCCAATAAAAAGGTAGCTTATGTGGCACATCCCATGTACGATATGTTTGGTCCTGCCATTGAAAAGAAATTGGCAAAAGAAAGGCTTGGGCTTGATCCTAATTTCAATTACCTCTTGTTTTTTGGGTTCATTAGAAAGTATAAAGGTTTGAACCTATTGCTAGAGAGTTTTGCCAAATTGGATAGGAAGCAACTAAAAGTAAAATTGATTGTTGCCGGAGAGTTTTATGAAGCTTCAGAACCCTACCTAGAACAGATAACCCAATTGGGATTGTCGGAGGATGTGGTTTTAAAAACAGATTTTATACCCAACTCAGAAGTGGCCAATTATTTTTCGGCTGCAGATATGGTGGTGCAAACTTATTTGAGTGCCACACAAAGTGGCGTAACCCAAATTGCCTACTATTATAACAAACCCATGCTGGTAACAGATGTAGGTGGCTTGGCCGAATTGGTTCCTACTGGCAAAGTTGGTTATGTTTGTTCGCAAGATTCCTCTCAAATTGCCAATGCCATATCCGACTTCTACCAAAACCAACGCGAGGCAAATTTTGTGGCCGGTGTAAGCTCCGAAAAAGCCAAATTCACATGGGAATATTTAACCCAAGAGCTATTTTCAATTTAATTAATTGATATTCTGCATTTTAAATTAAAGTCATTTCATTTTTAAAATTTGAATTGACTGAATTTGACTTAATTCAGTCATTATGTTGACTGGATTACATATTATTTTTATAAATATTTGAGTTGATGCAGCAAATTGAACGAAGTATTTCGAAGCTGATCCCAGACTGGTTTATTCTCGAACCGATTTTGAGATGAAATGAGGGTTTATGCAGCTTTGGAATTTTTGCCTCAAAGTTAATTTTGGCAATCTTTCGTTATGGTTTAATAAAAGAATCTATGTTTTGTGGTCGGTGAATAGCAGTAAAATATATTTATAATTCGCCAAAACTGATTTTATTTCGTAATTTTGGCGAACTATAAGTTGTTTTTATGAGTAAAATTATTGGAAGAAATATAGAGCAAGCAGTTCTCAAAGATACCATTGACAATGACAAGTCTGATTTAATTGCCCTATACGGTCGAAGAAGAATTGGCAAAACGTATTTGATACGCGAATACTTTATGACTAACCTTGTTTTTGAAGTAACAGGATTATTTGGAGGCTCACTAAAAGATCAACTCGAAACTTTCAACAAAGAACTCATCACAAGAACAAAAAGGACGGATAGGGAGACTGTAAAATCATGGTTTCAGGCTTTCACAATGCTTGAATCGTATTTGGAAACCTTGAAATCAGGGAGTAAGAAAGTAATATTTATCGATGAATTCCCTTGGATAGCTACGCCCAAATCTAAGTTTTTAATGGCATTTGAGAACTTTTGGAATACCTATTGTGCAAGAAGAAATGACTTGATTGTGGTTATTTGTGGCTCTGCTGCTTCCTATATGGTTCAGAAAATAATAAAAAATAAAGGCGGACTGCATAATAGAATTTCGAGAAAAATACGGTTGCTCCCTTTTAATCTATTTGAAACAGAACAGTTTTTGTTAAAGAATGGTATAAAATATACTCGATATGATTTGATACAGATTTACATGGCTTTGGGTGGGGTACCGCACTACCTAGAAAAACTGAGTAAAGGGTTGGGTGCATCTCAAAATATTGATAAACTATGTTTTAGTAAAGATGGAATATTTAACGATGAATTTAATCAGTTGTTTGCTTCTTTATTTGATGACTCTGAGCGACACATGAAACTTACAAAAACGTTAGCAAGATCAAACAAAGGGCTAACTAGAAATGAATTAATAAATCAAAGTAAAATACCGTCTAGTGGTGATTTTTCATCAAAACTTGAAGAGTTAATTGAGTCTGGCTTTGTAACTGTTTATCCTTACTATCAAAATAAGAAACAGCTCACTCTTTATCGCTTATCCGATGAATACTCTAGGTTTTACTTAAAGTTTATTGATAATAACAAGAATGGTGGAGAAGGAACTTGGCAAAAACTTTGTACTACACAATCCTATCTATCTTGGTCTAGATTTGGTTTTGAAACTCTTTGTCTTAAGCATATTCAACAAATCAAGAGGGCGTTGAGAATTGATGCTATTTATACTTTGAGCAGCAGTTGGTTCAATGAAAATGCACAAGTTGATATGTTGATTGATCGTAGCGATAATGTTATGCAATTGTGTGAAATGAAGTTTTATAAAGGTGTCTTTACAATCGATAAATCATATTATCTGAATCTGAAAAATAAAATTGTAGAGTTACAACAAGATACCAAAACCAGAAAAAACATTTTTGTTACCCTAATAACTACCTACGGCATCAAGGAAAACGAATATAGCAAAGAATTGGTTCAAAGTCATTTGGAAATGGATGTTCTATTCAGCGAATAAGATTTATAATTCGCCAAAACGTGTCATTTTAGTCTTTTTTGGCGGAATATAAAAATAGTTGATAGCATTTCTAGTTGGGAGTGAAGTTTCGCTGGATGAGTTAGGAAAGCAATTGGGTATGAGCAAAAATACCGTAGAAAAATATTTGGATTTATTGACCAAAGTATTTGTAATTTTTAAGCTACCAGGATTTAGCAGAAACCTAAGAAGTGAGATAGTAAAAAGTAATAAATGGTACTTTTACGACAATGGCATTCGCAATGCCTTAATAGCAAATTTTTCGCCATTAAGTATGCGCAGTGATGCCGGAATATTGTGGGAAAATTATTGCTTATACGAGCGCATCAAGCACCAAAAATACATGCACCTACAAGTAAATAATTATTTTTGGCGAACCTACCAACAGCAAGAAATTGATTGGATTGAAGACCGCGGTGGCAATTTATTTGCCTATGAAATGAAGTGGAATTCGACCAAAAAAGTTAAAGCCCCCAGCGCTTGGATAAATGCCTATCCAGATGCTACTTTTGAAGTAATTACTCCTGAGAATTATTTGGATTGGATTTTGGATTGAGTATCTTTTTTTTATCTTGGATATAGGCTTGAAAAAGTAATGGTGTTTTCTTAAATAAAAATTGCATAGTTAAGAATCAATAGGATGAATTGAACAGATGAAGAAAAATAACTATATTTGAAATATGAAAGTACTAACTTTAAATATACCTGATTCTTTGGATGTTGACAATCATGATATTGCCATGATGGTTGCAACAAGACTTTATGAGCAGGGTAAACTTTCGTTGGGACAGGCGGCAGAATTGGCTGGATTAACTAAGAGAACTTTTGCCGAATTGTTAGGCAGCTATAACGTTTCAATCTTCAACTACCCTGCATCAGACCTATCAAAAGACGTGGCAAATGCATAAAACAATTATCTCCGACACAAGTTGCCTCATCATCCTGACCAACATCGGAGAAATTGAACTTTTACATAAAGTTTATGGGCAAATTGTAACTACAATTGATATTGCTACCGAATATGGTGAAACTCTGCCAGAATGGGTTGAAATTGCAAGTGTAGTGGATAAATCCAAACAAATTCTCTTGGAAATGCAAATTGATAAAGGTGAGTCAAGCGCAATTGCCTTGGCACTTGAGACTCCAGATTGTACAGTAATTTTAGACGATTATAAGGCAAGAAAAATTGCTCAGAAACTTGGCCTTGCATTCACGGGAACCATTGGAGTGATAATTAAAGCAAAACTTATTGGGACCATTCCATCCATTAAGCCTTTAATTGAGAAAATTAAAGAAACCGACTTTCGTTTATCTTCTGAGGTTGAATTACAAGCCTTGAAGGAAGCCAAAGAACTTTGATAAGATGTTTGCGCAGAAAGCGCAATATTCTCTCGCAAAAACATTGGAGTTTTCTTTTATGATAAATGATATTTTTGATTTATAGAATTTTTTAATTCTAAAACCTTTTACTTCAAACGACTCATTTAGCTATACAAAATACTCCATCAAAGATTTAGAATATTTGGGATTTGAGAATGCTATCAATCAAGATGACTTTCAAATTGATTTCTCCAATTTAGATGAATTTATTTCTGAGTATAAAAGTCATTATGCACTCGCAAAAAATACAATGGGTTTTAACCAGCAATTGGATTCGAATTGGTTTGGCATAAGTGTTAAATTATTTGAAGTGTCAAAATTTTATCGAAGCGACTCTAATTCATTATATTTAACAAGCATTTATGATTATGTTTCTCCCGTTGAAAAAATTATTGCAACAGGAATTTTTGAAAAACCGATTTTATATCTTGCCTCATCTAAATCTAACGGGATTTTTTATTCAGATTCCTCCAAAGTTGTTTTTCCAACTTTTCATAAAGCAGATTATTTTTTGGAATATGATTCTATTAAAATTGTAGGAAAATGTGTTATATCAGGCGAAAGAAAAGGAAAGGGAAATGTAATATTGAATAAAGATACAATTTCAACAATTTCAACAATTTTGAATTATTATACTATTTTGAATTATTATAAGCCTGATTCAAATTTAAATTGGGAAATATATAAATCAATAGTTACAAATAAGGATACAATGATTTATTTTTTACCAGTTGGGTCTATTGTTCCTATTATACAATTACTTAAAAACTGGATGATTGCAACAGTAATTAAAAATCCCAAATTGGCATTATTCAATCAAGAAATATTTATATCCAACTTAAATCTAAATATTTGGCCAAACCCAATTGAAAGATTATTTTATACCAATACAGCAGGAGGGTCAGATTTTAGTATTTATAATCAATTAGGGCAAATAGTAAAATGTGGAATAATTGAAAAGGAAAATTCATTAGATTTACCTGCAGGCTTATATTTTATTTCAATCACTAGCATTGATGGCGATTTAATAGCTAATAAAAGAATTTTAATAAAATAATACTCAACCTAAGGTATACTCAAATTTGCATGGTGGAGATGAAAGTACTCTAACCTTCGTCCATTCATATTTCATAAAGCAATTTATTGGAAAATTTCCTATTAAACCATTTACAGGATTGATTATTGCGTTTCAGAAGGCTGAGTCCCAATATTGGTCCCTATACTCCAAAGGCATAATGGCAAAGTTTTTTGTATTAATTATTTACCATACCTAAATTATTTGAAACAAGATTGCATTTTAAAATTAATCCCCTAACTTCGCATCCCCTGAAAAGGGAAAATCTAAAGGAAAGGAGGTGCACATAATATGATCCATATCAGCGTAAAAGAAAATGAATCTTTGGACAGAGCTCTTAAGAAGTTCAAGAAGAAGTTTGAGAAAACCGGTGTAGTAAAGGAGCTTCGTGCCCGTCAAGCTTTCACCAAGCATTGCATTAACAAGCGTCACGAGAAAATCCGTGCTGCCTACAAATTGAAGATGCAACAACAAGACCAAGCATAAGACCTCGTAGTTTTATATAAAAGCAGCCTGATTATCAGGCTGCTTTTTTTTTGACATAAATATTTGAAAATCTTGCCGAAAATTGATTACCTTGCTTTTACCAATTACTCCAGATGCTATTGCAAGAGGCTATTGATCATTTTTTGAATTTTGTGCAGTTTGAGAAGAAACAATCCAAGCATTCTTCTTTGGCCTACCATAGCGACCTCCATCAATTTTCGGATTTCCTCGCCGTTACCTATGGTGTAAAAGATTTAGCTGGTTTTAACCATTTGCAAATTCGCTCTTGGATTGCTCATTTAATGAACCAAGGTGTTTTACCTAGAAGTATTTCAAGGAAAATATCTACTCTCAAATCTTTCTATAAATTTTTACTGAAGCAAGAGTGGGTTCAAACCAACCCCATGCAAAAAATACTTTTGCCTAAAGCCTCTCGCAAGTTGCCTGTTTTTGTTGAAGAAAAAGCCATGGTAAACTTATTAGAGAAAGCCAGATTTACTGATAGTTTTGAGGATAAACGCAATGAACTCATTCTGCACATGTATTATGGTACAGGCATGAGACAGTCTGAATTGATTGGGCTGCAGGTGAAGGATGTAGATTTGTTTAAAATGCAAGTAAAAGTAATGGGAAAGAGGAGCAAGGAGCGAATTATTCCTATAACCCGCGAATTGGCGCAATTGGCAACGGCCTATATAGATTTGCGATTAAAGGAGGGTATTGGTTCAGCCAATATGTTTACGACCAAAACTGGCAAAGCCCTTTATCCAAAGCTGGTCTACAGATTGGTGCACGATCATTTATCGGAGGTTACCACCATTCAAAAAAGGAGTCCCCATGTATTGAGGCACACTTATGCAACCCACATGCTCAATAACGGTGCCGATTTAAATGCCATTAAAGAGCTGTTGGGACATGCCAACCTCTCTGCAACACAGGTTTATACCCACAATAGTATTGAAAGATTAAAACAAGTTTATAAAAATAAACATCCAAGGTCCTAAACCCTGCCTTCCATTTTTGCCCACAGGAATTGTTTTATCTGGCAGGTATGAACCAATCCTCAACAATAAATAAAAAAAAGTATGAAGATCGAAATTCAATCCATTCACTTTAAAGCAGACAAGAAGCTGCTAGATTTTATTAAAAATAAGGTAGAGAAAACACAAACCTTTTTCGACGGCGTGCAGCATGCCGATGTATATTTGAAATTAGATAAGGATAAAGAGGGAGATAATAAGGTAGTGGAGATAAAAATGAATGTAGCTGGTAACCCTGTTTTTGCCAAAGAGCAAGACAGTACCTTCGAAGCCGCCACAGATCTGGTACTAGATAAATTGGTAGCCCAAATCCGCAAACACAAAGAAAAACTGCAAGCTAAATCAGCTTAAGAAAATTGCCACCAAGGCTCCAAGACTCCAAGTTATTCTATTAATTCACGTTCGACCCCTTCGGGGTCGCATGTTTATAGGGAAATAAAATGCTATAAACATGTGACCCTTTCAGGGTCAAAATAGGAACAAAAAAATAAAAAAAAATCTCTGTGCCTTCGAGCCTTGGTGGCAAAAAAATTAATCTATGGAGTACACCGGATATCGTAAGTGTTCTTTTTCGTAGTAGGGAGAGTTTTTGTAGAGATAGCCCAGAACCTCGAATTTGCTTTTGGCTTTTTCGGGGTTTTGTGTTTTCCAGGCCTCAAAGTTTTTGCGCAATTCTGGGTTATTGGCCAGTAATAACGCCGCATCTTCTTCAAAAGCATAATCTGAGAATCCTTCCTTCTCATTCAGGATTGGGTCGAAA
>JBILJL010000082.1:0-8568 GCA_044377255.1 Bacteroidia bacterium | reverse complement strand
TAACTACTATTCGTGCAAACATCTGTTTCACCTGTAATTTGAGTTGGTGCAACTGGCGTAGCACTTACATTAACAGCTAAGGTCCTTGGTGTACCTTCGCAAGTAGGGCTTGCCGCAAAGGATGGGTAAACCGAAACATTGCCAGCCGTTGGTCCAACGGTTACAGAAATCAAATTTGTAGTTTGTCCGCTATTAATTGACCAATCATTAGGCAAAACCCAACGGTATTTAGTTCCAACAACATTGGTTACAGAATAAGTTTGCGTTAATCCTGAGCAAATAGTAGTGCTACCTGTAATAATGGAGGGAATTGTAGGAGCTGTTGATGGAAGGCTAGTTGCAATTGTTAATATAGGGCCATTACCACAATAATTTGTACCTCGCACAGTTATGTTTCCTGCTATCGCAGAGGCCGAAGGAGTAACATTTATAATCCTTGAGCTTGACCCAGAATTGATGGTCCAGCCACTCGGAAACGTCCAAGTATAAGAAGCAGTGTACAAAAAAGAATCTACTGTAAAATTAGATGGCAATAATTTACAGGCAGGATTATTACCAGAAAAATTGGTTGGTATTAGAGGTATTCTTGAGGTTCCAACAACATATTTGGAGGCCGTACTTGCACAACCACTTTGGTTTGCAGTAACTCTAATGGTATCAGAGGTTGTTATTGCATTTGGGGTAACGGAAATACTGTTTGTAGTTGAGCTACCTGTCCAGCCTGTTGGCAATGGCAACCAACTATAGGTAGTTCCGCTCACTGCGGTAACTGAATAAGTGGTAGCTGTACCCAGGCAATTTAATGGCAAACCACTGATAGCACTTGGTTGAGCAACAACTATTACAGTTACGGCTAGAGAAGCAGCAGCTGTGCTATCACCAATAGAATTATAACCTTTTACAGAAATAGCACCTGTAGAATTTGGAATTACTGTAAGAGTTAATGTTCCTTGGCCCGATTGAATAACCCATCCAGCTGGAATTGTCCATTGATACCCGATGGCATTGGTTACTACAGCACTTAACGTATAAGACTTAGCTGTTTGATTACATGCTGTGGCACCACCTACAGGTACAATTGTTCCAATAGGTCCCAAAATGCCTGTAGAAGCATCTGTAAATTTAACTATGAATGCATCTTCAGCACCACCGCTAAAAACTTGATGAGACCCTGCCGTTGCTATTCCTGAACCACTTGAGGTATATCCACATAGATAAATTATTCCATTTGAAATATTTGATGTAAAAATCTCCCCTTCCCATGAAGTCCCACCATAATAGGTTCCCCATATCCTATTTCCAGATGAATTAAACTTAACAAGAAATGCATCATATGCCCCACTAATTGTTTCTTGGTATGATCCGATAGTTGCAATTTGGGTAACACTTCCGGTACTTCCCGATAAAAAAATGTTACCTAAAGAATCCACTTTTGATGTAATGTCTGACTCAAACCCAGTACCTCCAAAATATGTACCCCATTGCCTAACACCTAAAGAATTAAATTTGACCAAAAATCCATCATAATTTCCTGAAATAGCAGTTTGGTATGCTCCTACAGTTGATATATTACTGATGCTATTTGTAGTACTACACAAAAAAACATTTCCACTTGCATCAGTTGAACAATCAGCAAATGTCAAATCAGAACTTTTGCCATAATAGGTTCCCCATTGACGGATACCACTTGAATTAAATTTTACTAAAAAGAAATTAAATGTATCAATTTTAGCAGATTGGTGAGCTCCAGTTGTTGCGATATTTGATCCACTATTTGTAATTCCAGACAAATAAATATTTCCACTATTATCTACCGCACAATTTGGAAGTTCCTCTCTTACCAAACCACCATAATAGGTGCCCCATAACCTAGATCCAGATGAATTAAACTTAACAATAAAAGCATCATAATCTCCAGAAAATGCCGTCTGATGTGCTCCCACAGTTGAAATCCCATTTGAGCTGTTAGTTATGCCAGCTAAAATAATATTTCCACTTGGGTCAACTTCATTACTACCATAACCATCATCCCCAGAACCTCCATAATAAGTGGCCCATTGTCTAACTCCATTTGCATTAAAAACAGCAATAAATACATCAAAAGTTCCTGCCCCAAAAACAGCCTGATGGGATCCAGCAGTTGCAATATTAGTTGTGCTTGATGTATACCCAGATAATACAATATTGCCATTGGAGCTACGAGAACATCCATAGGATATTTCAACTCCAGTGCCACCATAATAAGTAGCCCATTGCATAACGCCATTTGTGTTAAGTTTAAAGAGAAAAACGTCGTTACCTCCAGAATATACACTTTTATGGGACCCCACAGTTGCAATATTATTGCTACTTGATGTCCAACCTGATAAATAAATAGCACCAGTAGGATCAGCAACACAAGGTCCGGGATATTCCGAAACACTTCCCCCATAATAAGTACCCCAAAGCCTACTTGGTATTGGATCAATTATCAAGGTACTATTAGTAGCTAAATTTGCGTTTGTAAAAAAACCAAAAATACCCTTTTCAATTTGCCTATATTCAAAATTAACCGGAGTGCTTTTATCTTCCTCCATCCAACTCAATGGAATATCTTCCTCTAATTTTCCGGCAGCAACACTTAACTCAATTTTGTTTTGAACCAAGTTACTTTCCGCCCCCAAATATTTCATTTGAATCATTTGATAATCGGCACCAGGATGAACAATAAAATTATACTTAAATCCCTTTTCTGCGTCAATTAAATACTCAATATCAATACCAGGATAAATGTCTTTTACCAACACACTTTTGTAACTGTGCACATTTAAGACTCCATCGGGTGAAGTAGGCACATTGTAGTAATTAATAAAATCTGCAGATGCTTGATTGGCCTCTATTTTAGGCTGTTTGCTGGCATTTACAAATTCTATATCCACCCTGTGGTAGTGGTATGTAAAATTAAAGCTATCTGATGCAGATTTTTTACTAAATTTATCTTCAATTCTTTCACTAGCTGGCTTTAATTTTCTTTCTAAAGTATAAGTATCATAACTAAATCCTGTATTCCTTATCTGTACATTCAACCCATTGCCATTCAAAAGGTATTTTACAGCTGCATTGGGTATACCGTTTTGATCCAAAATCTGACCCTTATTTTCCATAAAAGCTTCCGCATTTTTATGCGTCAAGTTTTTAGGTATTTCAATTGAAAAAACTGTATTCGATAGGAATACAAATAGTAAGAGCTTAATTATTTTCTTCATTGCTATTTGTTATTTTGAAATCCAGAAATCGTTTAAATCTGCAGCATTGTTGCCACAACCCACATAAGCCCTGCCCTTTTGAGTGAAAGCTACAGCGCCATACCTACCAGAGCTTTGAATACTTGGTGCGGCCTTCCATTTACCTGTGGTAGGGTTGTATTCATAGAAGTCGGAAAGAATACCAGTAAAATTATTCCATCCAGTTCCTATATAACCTCTTTTTTCGAAGGCAAAGGCAACTGCATCATCTCTTTCAACTCCAGGTATATTGCTAATTTGCATCCAAGTGTTTGTTGTTGGCGTATATTCCCAAAAGTCATTTAAGTAATTTACCCCATTATATCCAGTGCCCACATAAGCTCTGCCATTCAGCACAAATGCACAAGCATCTGTTCTTCCTGAGCCAGGCAAATCAGCTATTTTTCTCCATACAAGGGTAATAGCATCCAATTCATAAAAGTCGCGCAAGTAACTAGTACCATTTGTTCCAAGGCCAATATATGCTTTGTTACCAATAACAAAAGAAACTGCATTAGACCTTGCTGCTCCTGTGAATCCTACATTGGTCCATGATGAGCCAGCATTGCGGGAATACAGAAAATTAAAAAAACCAGAGGTGCCAATACCTAAGCCATAAAAAAGTTTTGACCCAACTACAAATGAAACAGCCCCTGTTCTATAGTCTGGCAATTGGTAATTTTGTAATTGAAAATTATTCTTTTGGGCCTCAAACTTCCAAATCTGTAAGTTTTCTGGGGCATTATAATTTCCTGAACCAACCACAAAAGCCAAAGTGTCTCCGTAAGCCGCAAGTGCATTGCTTCTTTTTGTGAAAATATTAGAGCCAGAAAAAGTGTTAGTGCTTGTATAGTTAAGCTGACTCCACGACGCAACCCGGCTCATATTAGACAAGCCAATAGGTTGAACAACTTCATCCTTGCATGACAAAACCAACAGAACTAAAAATAACAAACTTAAACCAAGTGTAAAATATTTTTTCATCATACCCTAAAATTTATACCCCAAACCTGTTGAAATTGTCCAATACCCAAAATTAATATTTTGTACCCCAAATGATACTGGATATTTATTTTTAATAAAATAAATCAATCCAAACTCTGTTGCTAACCCTATATTACTGTTATCGGTAACCAATGCATAACCACTCTTATCTGGTGCATCATCGGCAGAAAAACTTTTATAATCCCAGTAACGTCTGTTCATGCCAAATCCTAATCCTGCATAACAAAAAATACTTGATTTAATTTTGTGCAAATAGCCACCTGTTACAAATAAACTCGACTTCTTATCTTTTTCACCGATTACCCAATAGCCATCTCCGCTGTAGTTAGTTAATCCCCTTCCATCGGCTGTATAATCTGCCTGGTGAAAGCCTAAATTTGTTTGAATTTTTCCATAGCCACCTCTGTATTTACGAACGCCATACATAAAACCCAAGGGCGCAGAAGGGGTAAATTGATACATCCAAAATCGAGTTGGCTCAACTGGGATTTTTTGCGTTTCAATCCTAACTTGAAAAGCAACTTTTCCAACCAATTCATCCACATCTTTATAGATATCCCAACTAATATTTAACTTACCAGTAGGCAACAGCTTTAATTGATTAACATCTCCAGTAACATACTTCAATGGACCAATAAATGTAGCTCCACCATCAAGACTCAACCAAAGTGATGATGAATAATTTAGCTCATCACTTACCGACGAAATATGATAGCTAACATCAATCTTGGTTTGATCAGCAGACAATGTAAATTTAACGTCTGTGGCTCTTTGCGCAGCTAATGGATTTAGGCAACAAATAGCAAAAAACAAAAATAAATATAAGGGAGCAAATGAAATATAATGTAAATTTTTCTTCATTTTTATTAGTCTAATTTTTAATTAATATTCGGTCAGCACCATACCTGGTGCTCCAAAAAACAGAGGTGTTTGAGACTTCCCAGAAGATAATTTTTTAGCCAAATCATTTACATTGAGTACCAAATAATTTTGAAGCTCTTCCACCGTGATTTTTCTATCTTTATTAGTATCAGCCTCCCCTTGCAACCCAACGCATAAAAAATAAGTGTACAATCCAGATTGAGATGCATCATAGCCTAAAGAAGTTTCATCATTGGAGGATGAGGAAAATACCCTAAAATTAGGATTGGTTTCCCATGGCCTTACGTTTGCATCTTTAACCTTAATGCCCAATGCTTTGGTACCGGTTAAATTTTCGTTGGCTCTTGTTGAACCACTAAAACATGCATCCATTATTACCGTTACACTTTTGGCATTTAATTTATTCAACGATTCATAAAAATTATTGATGCTATACCCACCTTCTTTTAATAAATTTATTGATCCATCAGAAGGGAAGAGGTAAACCTCATCTCCATTCCTATCAGGCACTCCATGACCAGAATAATAAACAAACAAATCAGTTTTACCTGGGTCAATCATATTGGTTAGCTTCCCAATACTTGGATCAAAAGTACTTTTAAAAAACAAGCCACTTACTTGCTGATTTGTGTAAGTAATTACCTGTTCAACCCCAAGCGTTAGTTTAAAATACTTTTCAATAATTTCGGCATCATGCGAGGCAAATGGGGCTTTGGGTAGATTGGTGTAATTTTCAACGCCAATTACAATGCCAATAGATTTATTCCTTTTAATTTTTCCTAATGCAGGTGATTCAATGTTTTTTACATTGCTATTGTTGAAAGAAAATTTATCGGATTTATACTCAATTCTTGCAACCTGCTTTTGAATTTGAGCCATATCAGCCTTTACAGATAAAACTGCAGGTTTTGGTGCTCTTTTTTCTAACTCAAGTGGTATTTGAAATTCTTTTATATTCCCGTAATTCTTTTTCTCAGTTACTGTTAAAAATAAAGGCAATTTTCCAATAACCTTTACTCGTTTATTGGGGCTAATGGTTACCCAAATTTCTTTAGTTTCACCTACCTTAAAATCGCCAAGATCCCCAATTGCACTATGAAAATCATTCACATAAATATTGCTATCATTTGATACAAATTTGTAGGAGACTCCTAAAGCTAAATTCTGACCAATATTTTGAACAACCAACTTGGCTCTAATTTGCTCTCCAGCTTGTAAATTACCATCTTTTATTACAGAACCGGTTCCCTCTCCTTGATCATAAATATCCATACCAATGAAAACTAACTTTGAAGGTATATACTGATAAGTATTTAAATTTAGCGTGGCTTGATCCATATCAAAACCAAAATGTTCGGTTATATTTATATCAATTTTATGTTGGTTCGTCTTAATAAAAAACCCAGCTTTAATCTTCATTTCAACTACTTTGGTCTCACCGGGCTTAATTAACCTCACCAATTTACTAGGTTCAATCTGTAATTCTGGATCAGAAACATTTGACTTTAGGCTTATTTGTAAACCTTGAGCAGGACCGCTTCCCTCATTTTTAATTTTCAATATCAGTCTTGCGTTTTCTTCTGCCTCCAACAAACCGTTGGCATTGTCGTCAACGAATTGTAGTTCCACAAAAATATTAGGAGGCAATCCTCTAATATAGGGCTTACTCAAATTTAAATCTACTGTTTTGCTTGTTCCGCTGAATTGGGCGCTGCTAATTGAATGGCTCAATATCAATACCAATAGAAACCAAAATACTTTTTTCATGATAAATTACTTTATGGATTTATACTTACTACTGTACTTTCAACTTGAATATCAGATTCGGCTCTTCTTACCTTCTGCAACCATCTTTGAAAATCCTCGCTAGGCAGGTTCAAGGGTATTTCAATATTACTCATTGAAACATTTCCAATTCCACTTAATATTGGTTTTGCAATTTCTGTCTTAGGCCTAAACAATACAAAAACCTTACTCACCTCGGGGGTATTAGGTTTACTGAGGTAGAATACTAACTCATCCACTTTTCCTAAAGGAATATTTTTTGCCATTTGAGGATGAAAAAATAAATAGGTTTCATCTGCTTTAACGGAGTAAGAAGAAACGTTTTGATCCGCCTTATAAGGCAACATTCGATAAGTTATTTTTTCCTCTGGCACATCGCAATAAACAGAAATATAGCCATCTTCGGGAGCAGTAAATTCTAAATACACAGATTGTTTGTTGTTAAAGCTTGTTGTTTTACATTCAGTTTTTGGGCAAGCCAACAAAGCACTTTTAAATGTAATGGGCGTTTCCTTAATTTCTCTAATCTTTCCAAAAACCTCAACGTTCATATAGGTAACCCCATTATCATAAATTTTGCTAATAGTTGGTGGTTTAATATCCTCTACCCACTCGCCATTCACCATGGTTTCAGCCATCATATTAAAAACAACCTTGCTTTCGGCACTAGCACCTGTTCTTTCGTTTTTTATATAGGTAGAATTTCCTTGAATAATGGTTTGTCCAAAGGCATTTTCTATCGCATTGATCCTTGCTCGTTCAATACAAATCCGCTCTGCTTCCTGCTCCGACATACTTTTCTCGATAGGCATTTTATACTCACCACGCTCGGAAACTACTTTTTGAGAAATAGCATTAAAAGGCACAAGTATTAATAACAACAGAATTCCTTTACAAAAAAAAGTTATTGGTTCAAATCGAAAAATAAATAAATGAGTTAGCATCAGTAGGTCTTTTTTTAATTATAAATCAAGACAATAATAATTGATTTAAAACAAAATACAAGCAAAAAATGGTTGTGATTTACCAAGTTATATCATTTCATTAACCCAAATTATCCAACATCACTTGGGTCATGGCGTCTAAATCGTATTCCAATTTCCAACCCCAATCTTGTGTGGCATGCTCGTCGTTTATGCTCTGTGGCCAACTATCTGCAATGGCTTGCCTAAAATCTGGCTTGTAAGTAATGGTAAATTCTGGAATGTGCTTTCTAATACTAGCTGCTATTTGCTCAGGATTAAAACTAATACCAGCCACATTGTAACTGCTTCTAATTTTTACCTTTTCTGCAGGCGATTCCATGAGCTCTATCGTTGCCCTAATGGCATCAGGCATATACATCATTGGCAAGGCTGTTTCTGCACTCAAGAAACATTCATAGGTTTTATTTTTTAATGCTTCGTGATAAATATGAACAGCATAATCTGTTGTGCCTCCGCCTGGTGCACTCTTCCAACCTATTAAACCTGGGTACCTGATACTGCGCACATCAACCCCATATTTTTGGTGATAATATTCGCAATAACGCTCACCTGCTTGTTTGCTTATTCCATAAATGGTATTAGGCTCCATTACAGTATATTGAGGCGTAAGCAGCCTTGGTGTTGTTGGTCCGAATACGGCAATTGAA
>JBILJL010000081.1:0-8575 GCA_044377255.1 Bacteroidia bacterium | reverse complement strand
TAGTATTAGCTCCCTCAATTGATTTTATTTCGGGCTGAACCTTCACCGAAATATCGTAAGAAATAAGATTGTAATTGCTCTTGAGTTTTGGATTTTTCGCAAACAATTGAGAAGTAAAAAGGAGGCTAAAAATTAAACTTTTTCCGCCAAGAAACAACAACCTTTTAATCATCGAAACGAATACCCGTGGCAACTTTGTATTTAATATAATCATTGAATTTAGGACTGAATAACTCTCTTTCTTCATATTCAATTGTTACATTTTTATTCTTTCCTTTTTGCAATAATTTTTCAGAATTCTTGAAATATTCCAGCCAAATAATCTTCTGGTCTCTGCCATCTTCATCTTTCAACACAATGGTAATGAATTGTTCATTTACTAGTTCAGTTATGGTGCCTTCTATAGAATTGGTAACAGGGTCATCAGAGGTGATACGAGTAATCAATTGGGTAAAAACCGGACAATTAGAAGCCATTTTTAAACCCACTAGCCTTCCTAATTTTTCGCCCTCGCCTTTGTTAACTTTCTTCATATCCACATCGTATTTCTGCTTTAGTTCCTTTTCAAAAGGTTGCGCAGCTTGCATCATACAAAGACCTAATTCAATGGTTAGTTTTTCCTTAGGCAATTTTTCAATATCCAATTTGGTTACACAATCGCAAGTATGCGCTGATATGGAATCCAAGACATCTTGGGCTTTAATTTGAGAAATAGAAAATAAAAATAGTAGTGCTAAAATAGTTTTTTTCATCTGGTATTTGTTGGATTTGGTTGAGTTATTTATGCCCAATTATTGAGCAAAATAGGGATATATTTATGAAGTGCAAAACGTAAATCAAAAACAAGCAAATAATCTTCAAATTATTAAAAAATAACTGAAAGAAATGGTTATTTAGAAGGTAAATCGCCATTTTGCAATTTCTTCGGTTTGAACCAACTAAATAAAAATGCAAAAAAACTATATTCTGGTACAAAAAACAGCCCGGTATTTTACTATTGGTGAGTTGAGCAATCAAACTCAATACATTTGGCTCATCATTCATGGGTATGCTCAAACGGCAGAGTCATTTATTTCTCAGTTTAAGGGACTTGGGTCAAACCATTTTATTATTGCCCCTGAGGGATTGAATAAGTTCTATTCAAGGGGATTTTCTGGAAGTCCGGTGGCAAGTTGGATGACGAGTTTGGAAAGAGAATCTGAGATTGTGGATTATTGTAATTACCTGGAAAACTTGGTTCAAACCTTAAAAATTAATGACTGTAGCCCTTGCAAAATAGTTGTATTGGGATTTAGCCAAGGCGTATCTACCCAAACAAGATTTATCAATAACAGCTCATTTTTACCTGATTATTTGATTATGATAGCAGGCGAAATTGCCAAGGAATACCAAGAAATATTGCCAGATAAATTAGCGAGCATAAAAAGCCTGTATTTAGTTGGCAATGAAGAAAAAATAGTGAGTGAAGAAAAAATTTCTGCCATGCAAAAATTATTGGAAAAGGCCAATTGCAGTTTTGAAACCTTTACCGGAAAACACGAGGTAAATGAATCGACAATTGCTCATGTTTTAACATTTATAGGAGAAATTAATTCAGAATTCTGAATTCAGAATTCAGAATTAATCCTTAAACTTGCATCAAACAAGAAATAAAACTAAAGCATGAATAATCTATTAAAAGGAAAAAAGGGCATCATCTTCGGTGCATTAAATGATAAGAGTATAGCTTGGCAAGTAGCATTAAAATGTCATGAGCAAGGAGCAGAATTTGTTTTAACCAATGCACCCATTGCCATGCGCATGGGCGAAATAAATAATTTAGCTGCGGCTTGCAACAATGCCCAAATTATTCCTTGTGATGTGAGTAAGAATGAGGATATGGAAAACCTAATAACCAAATCTATGGAAATTTTAGGCGGTAAAATAGACTTTATCTTACATTCTGTTGGAATGAGTTTGAACATAAGGAAAGGGAGACATTACACTGATTTAGATTATAAATGGATGCATGAAACCTATGACATTAGTTCAATTAGCTTTCACAGGTTATTAAAATTTTGTTATCAAAAGGATGCCATTAATGATTGGGGATCTGTGCTGGCTTTAACCTATATAGCAGCCCAACGCGTTTTTCCTGATTACAATGAAATGGCAGATGCAAAAGCCTTGTTAGAATCGGTTGCTAGAAGTTTTGGTTACCATTATGGCAAGCGCAACAAAGTAAGAGTAAATACCATTTCTCAGAGTCCTACGCCTACAACTGCCGGCTCAGGCGTTAAAGGTTTTGGCGACTTCTTTGATTATGCTTCTGCCCTTTCACCTCTTGGTAATGCCAGTGCTGAGGCATGTGCAGATTATTGTGTATTAATGTTTTCAGATTTAAGCAAGATGGTAACCATGCAAAATTTGTTCCACGACGGCGGTTTTAGCAATACCGGCTTTAGCCAGGATGTATTTAAATTAATGGAAGAGAAGCAATAATCAATTGATTCGTTTAATAAAATCAAGGTTTCATTTAAGAAAAATTTGATCCTAAGCTTGACTATAAGTCAACTTGATTATCCTATGCTCAATAGAGAAATCTCACAGAAAAGTTAACCCAAATGGCTGCAATAGCTTAGGGTTTAACTTCAATGCAGAAACACTTAAGCCAGCTTGGCCCGGTAGACTTTACTTTGTGATTGAACATTTTACTTAGAGAAATTGGCAGAATGATTGTTTGAATTTTTGCTTTTCCTTCTATTGCTTGATTTGAAAAATTCGATCCAAATAACTCCTAAAAATGCTGCAAAAAATGAAAGACAAACATCCATTGCAGAAGGAGAATTAAAATGAAATAATCCTTGAATTACAGGAATATAAAGTGCCAAGAACAATATCAATAAAGAGGTAATTAAGATAAAAGGAATCAACTTGTTTTTATGTTTTAATGTAGTTAACATCGAAAAAACAAAACTTCTATTGGCAAGAGTAAGGAAAAGATTACTGAATACAAGTGTTGAAAATACAAGTGTTCTGACTAATTCTGGCGTGCTACCTATTTGGTCAAAATAAAAACCTACACCTATGCAGGTAATTGTTATTACCAATCCTTGAATGATACTAACTCGCAACTCTTGAAATGAAAAGAATGATGTTTTCATTAATCTTGGCCTCTTTTTCATTGAGTTAACCTCAATAGGTTCATTCTCAAAAATAATGGAACAAGTTGGCCCCATGATGAGTTCTAAAAATATGACATGTACAGGCGTAAAGATTTCAAATCCTGCATCAAAAAATAAAAATGGTAAGCTAACAATTAGGATAATTGGAATATGAATTGAAAGGATATAACGAATCGCTTTTTTTAGGTTTTCATAAATTCTTCGTCCTAATGCAATGGCCTCAACCATGTGACTCAAATCATCATCGACGATAATTAAAGAGGCGGTATTTCTGGCAACCTCACTCCCCCTTAAACCCATAGCAATACCAATATGTGCTGCTTTTAAAGCCGGACCATCATTCACGCCATCGCCAGTCATGGCCACAATTTCTCCGTTGGATTTTAAAGCCTCAATTATTTTTAATTTGGCCTCAGGAAACATGCGTGCAAATAAATTAGTTGTTTTAACTTTTTGAGCCAATTCCGTTTGATCCATTGCCATCACTTCCGCTCCATTCATTACAGCACCATCAATTTTAAATTGTACTTGATTGGCAATTGAAACAGCAGTTTGAGTATGATCCCCCGTAATCATTTTTACTTCAATACCTGCATCATAAAACTGCTGCAAAACACTTTGAATATTTTTACGAGGTGGATCATAAAATGCCAATAAACCAAGGAACTTAAACTCAAATTCTTCTTGCGTTTTGGGCAATGCCATGGCGTTATTTTCAACACACCCTACACCTAAAATTCGATACCCTTTTTGAGTAAGAAGATTCACCTGATCATGAATTTTCACAAGCTCTTCAGCGGTTAAATTACTTTGCCTGATAACACCTTCTACACTTCCTTTAACAGCAATTATTTTCTCACCAGCATTGTTTTGAAAAACATGGGTCATGATTGGAGGATTGCCAGCCAAAGGATATTCATGTACCAAATCAAATTCCGCTCTTTGATCGCGTGGCGTTACACTGGCATATAAATCATGGATTGACTTTTCCATGTTATCAAATGGATCGGTTTCCGACGACCACAATGCATAATTAATTACCTCATTATAGGAAGCCTTTTCTTTGGTATAATCAAATAGTTTATTTGAACCAAACTCATAAATGGCAGCTAATTCCATTCTATTTTCAGTGAGTGTTCCTGTTTTATCAACACAAATAACAGTAGCTGCACCTAGGGTTTCAACAGTATTTGCATTGCGCACTATTACCTTATTTTGATACATCCTGTAAGCACCCAAAGCCATGAATGTACTAAGTGCAACTGGAATTTCTTCTGGTATAATAGACATGGCTAAGGTAAGTGCACGCAACAAGGCATTCAAAAAATCTCGAGAAAGGAAATAGTTAATTCCAAATACAAATACGAAGGCAATGGCACCTGCGAATATCATGTACTTTACAAAAGTATGAATCTGAATTTGCAGGGGCGTTTTTTCAACTACCACCTCACCAATTGCTTTTCCTATTTTACCTAGATTGGTAGAATTTCCAACTGCAATAACCTTTGCCACACAAGAGCCTGTTAAAACCAAGGTGCCTTGAAATATTTTATTATTCTCTGTTGCTAAACTTTTTAAAATTGGCAACGACTCTCCAGTTAAAATACTTTCGTTTACAGAAAAGTCGTTCAATAAAATTATCTCTGCATCTGCCGGTATCAGGCTGCCATCAGCAACTTTGAGCAAATCACCAATAACCAATTCGTCGGAAATAATCTCTTGATCCAATCCATTGCGAATCACTTTTGCCTTAGGGGTACTTAATTTCTTAAGAGCCGCAACTGCTGTCCTACTTTTTTGCTCTTGAAATATTGAAATGCCAGATACTATGATAAGGGCTCCAACCATTAGGAAGGCTTCTTTGTTCTGACCCAAAACAAAATAGATAATTGCCACGCCAACTAGGATCAAAAAGAGTGGCTCTAATACAACAGCTAAAATTGCTTTAAAGAAGTGATTTTTTTCCTCAACAGTTAATTTGTTTGAACCGTGAATTTTTCGCGATGCAAGTACATCTTGGTTGTTTAATCCAAGCATGCTTTTAGATTCAATCATAATGCGTAATGTCTATTCAAAGATAGGACAAATTAATTATGAATTATGAGGTGTGAATTATGAGGTTTGAGGTAAGAGGTAAGAATTAAGAGTTAAGAATTAAGAGGTAAGAGGTATGTAGCTTCCTTGGGCAGAGTTTTCTAAAAGCTATTTCCGTTTGCTTTTGAAGGTGCGTTTGTGTTCTGGTTTGGAGGTGCGTGGGGAGTATATTGGCGCAACTCCTAATGAAGCAGGAAGTGGTGTTTTTGGAATTTCGCGTTCAATTAAACCCTCTATAGCATGAAACCTGCGTTGGTCTTTTTCATTGATAAAAGTAATTGCAGTGCCTTTTGTTTCGGCTCTGGCAGTACGGCCAATTCGGTGAACGTAATCTTCTGGATCAGGTGGCACGTCAAAGTTTACCACAAGGTCAATTCCATCTACATCAATACCACGCGATAAGATATCGGTTCCTATTAGTACCTGCACCTTTCTGCTTCTAAAATCATTCATTAATTCTTCGCGTTCCTTTTGCTCCAAATCGGAGTGAAATGATTTGGCTTTCAACCCAATCTTTTTGAGTTCAAACTGTAGACTTTTTACCTTGTCCTTGGTGCCCGCAAAAATGATGACACTTTGGTAACTTGTTCCTTTAAATATCTCACCTAAGAGTGGTATCTTTTGGTTATCATAAGTCATGTAGGCTTGCTGATCTATACCAGCGGCAGGCTTTGAAATGGAGATACTAATTTCTTCAGGCTTATATAAAATCTTAGATGCCAAGGTGCGAATTTTAGGCGGCATAGTTGCCGAAAACAAGAGTGTTTGTCGGTCTTTAGGCAAATAAGAGATAATCTTCACAATGTCGTCGTAAAAGCCCATATCCAACATTCTATCTGCCTCGTCTAACACCAAATGTTCTAATTTGGTAAAGTTAATATCGCCTGAAGCAAGCTGTGAAATCAACCTACCAGGTGTGGCAATAATAATATCAGCACCGTGCTTTAATGCTTTCTTTTGTTGTTCCCAGGTGGCACCATCGCCACCGCCATAAATTGGAATAGAACTCACTTGAATATAATAGCTAAAGCCCTGCACTTGTTGATCTATTTGCATGGCTAACTCTCTGGTGGGAGCAAGAATTAAAGTATTTAAATGGCTATGATCCGATTCTGCAATTTTATTTAAAATAGGCAAAACATAGGCTGCCGTTTTTCCCGTGCCAGTTTGTGCGCAGGCTATAAGGTCTTTGTGTTCAAGAATAACAGGAATAGCAAGTTCCTGAATGGGAGTTGGCTTATTGAATCCCATAGCATCCAATGCATCCATGAGTCCGTAATCGAAATAAAAATCGTCGAATGTCAAATTAGTTTTTTTTGCAATATAGGGTAATGTAGGCGATTTATTGGCCATTTTCACTACAAAGAACCCAAGGAACAAATTCTTTTGCCACCAAGGCGCTAAGGCACCAAGATTTTTTAATGAAGAAGTTAAAAAACAAAAACTCCGTGCCTTGGTGACTTGGTGGCCAGTTTTCAATAAAAAATGTTACCTTAGCAATATTAATTTTAATAACATGCAAACACAAGCTTATGCAGCATTTGATGCTACAAGTCCGTTAAGACCACATACCATAGAAAGAAGAGAAACAGGCACACATGATATCCAAATAGAAATATTGTATTGCGGGGTTTGCCACTCAGATATTCACCAAGTAAAAAACGAATGGAACGGCACCACCTACCCTATTGTTCCTGGTCATGAAGTTGTAGGGAAAGTTACACAAATTGGTTCAGCAGTTACCAGATATAAGCTTGGCGATATTGTTGGAGTTGGCTGTTTTGTGGATAGCTGCAGAACTTGTAATCCATGTAAAGAAGGTGAAGAAAACTTTTGCGAGGGAGCAGTTACATGGACCTATAATTCAAAACCAGCAGGGGCTAGTTTGCCAACTTATGGCGGTTATTCAAAGATGATGCTTGTAGATGAGCAATATGTACTTCGGGTTGATCCAAGCATGGATTTGAGCAGAGTTGCCCCATTGTTGTGCGCTGGGATCACAACGTATTCACCACTTAAACATTGGAAAGTAGGCAAAGGAACAAAATTGGCAGTTTTAGGCTTAGGCGGACTGGGACACATGGCCGTTAAATTTGGCGTGGCTTTTGGGGCAGAGGTTACGGTTTTAAGCTCAAGTGACAAGAAGCATGATGACGCATTGGAATTAGGCGCAAAGTACTTTGTAAACTACAACAAAGCAGGCGAGGCAGATTGTTTTAAAAACTATTTTGATTTGATCATAGATTCGGTTTCGGCACCTCATGATTTGAATTTCTTTCTATCCCAATTAGGCAAAGATGGCACCATGGTTTTGCTGGGTATTCCCCCTGCCAATGTTGATTTTAACCACCGCAGCGTCATCTCAAAAAGACGGAGCTTAAGCGGTTCAAGCATTGGTGGCACCAAAGAAACACAAGAGATGCTAGATTATTGTGTCGCTAACAATATTTATTCCGATGTTGAAGTGATATCTTTAAGCGAGATTAATACAGCTTATGAAAGGATGTTAAACAATGATGTGAAATATAGGTTTGTGATTGATTTGAACCGTTAATAAGGTTCTGGCAGCTGGCTTCTGGCATTTTTAATTTATGCTAGAGGCTAGAAGCCAGATGCCAGTTGCTAAATTGTTGCAATCACTTTCAATTCAATAGCTATTGGAGTTGGCAAGCAGTTTATTTCTAGTGTTGTTCTGCAAGGGGGATCAATGGCAAAGTACTCCGCCCACAGTTTGTTATATATTGGAAAATCGTCTTTCATATTGGTAAGAAAAACGGTTACATCCACAATGTTTTCCCATTTGCTACCACTATCTTCTAGGATGTTCTTTATGTTATTAAAAACTGAGCGGCACTGTTTTTCAATATCGTAGCTAATAATATTTCTATTTTCATCTAATTCAACACCAGGGATAACCTTGGTGCCTTTTTCTCGGGGACCAACTCCGGAAAGAAACAACAAATTGCCTACTCTTTTGGCATGTGGGTAATGGCCAACTGGCTCTGGTGCTTTGGATGAATGAATGCTCATAAAATTAAGAATTATCAGGTCGAAAATAACTAAAAAATCGATATTGAAATAATTTCACCAACGGCTTTAACAAAAGCGTATACCATTTTGGGAAGAGATTGTTAATTTGCCATGCCCTTCTATCTTCAATATTTGCCTTTATTCGGTTCATTATAGAACGATTACTCGCACCACCAGTGCGCATCTTAACAAAAAACTTTGGAATATACTGTAACTTAATATTGTGCTTGAATATGAGCCTTAGCATGAGCTCATAATCGGCTGCACTTTTTAACTTGGTATTGAAG
>JBILJL010000080.1:0-8596 GCA_044377255.1 Bacteroidia bacterium | reverse complement strand
ACAATTGATTAATTTGTTCTCCCTTAATTCTTCAGGGCTCTTTTTTTTGTTACCATAATGTTGTTTATTTACACAAACAATATAATAAACTTTAATAAATGCTACCTTAGGTTTAGTTCAACAGCGGTTTGGCGTAATGGCGGGTTCAGTGCTTCGTATGACAGTTTTGTGGGTAAACAAACATTGTGCTTCGTATCAACATTTGTGGTGAAAATCCGCCACTACGCCAAGCCGCAAAACGTTAGGTGCAACCCTACCCGACCGACAGTGTAACTCCAAACTGACAGCTAAACCTGACCTGACTTTGCCAAAACTTACCAACAGTTTTTGACCCGACCTGACCGACCGACCCTTCAGTATTTTTTTATTTTTTCAACCGCACATTTTTAGTTCAATTTTTTGCCGACCCACATTTGGCACAATTGGTTTTGCCCAATCACACAAACCGACCCTTCGCAAAACCAAAAGAGCCAAATATCCTACCGCACCGTTAGGACATCACAAATTTTTGAGTATCTTCGCACCACAAAATGCAAGCGTTTAGACAACATATAATTTTCCGGCTATTTTGGCTGTTTATGGCGGTGCATATCTTCAATTGTAGCGTGGATACGCCTGATGCAAAGCCCGACTATGTTCCCGAAGATTTGACCTACAACGATATGGAAAGTGTTGTAGAAATTGTACTTGAAAATGTACTCGATATAAAAGACGCAATTGCCGAACACGATGAAAACGACACCGAAGAAGGTAATAGTTTTAACATAAAAAAGGACTTCAGTTTTCACAATAGAAGCAAAGTTGAAAAAATCAATATTTTTGACAACGGACTTCATATAACTGCTTCAACAGATTATAAAGAACAATTCAGTTCACAATTTCATCCAGAAATTGTTCCGCCACCACCCAAAGCGTAATTCCCCCTTTCTAGCGTTTTTAATTTAAGCCATTCAAAAAATTGAATTGGCTTTGGTTTGGTATTACCGCCAAACCTGTTTTTCATTTTTATCAATTTCATACAAACAATGAACAAAATAGTATTGCTATTAAGCATCGTTGTGGGCTTTGCTGCCTGCACATCAAACCAAGAAACCAAAACTGAAGCAGGGAAATTTCATATAACCAGTCCTCTTATGGTGGACACAACTTATACAAGTGAATATGTTGCCGAAATACAATCATTACAAAATATAGAAATACATGCAAAGATTAAAGGCTACATAGAAAAAATCTATGTGGACGAAGGGAGAAAAGTAAAAGCAGGACAAACCCTTTTTAGTATTAGCAATAAAGAATTTAATCAGGAACTTTTGAAAGCAAAAGCAATGTTAAAATCTGCCATCGCCGAAGCAAAAACTGCCGAATTAGAACTAAAAAATGTAAAAACTTTGTCCGATAAAAACATTGTTTCAAAAACAGAATTGGAAAAAGCACAAGCCAATTTGGATGCCGCCAATGCAAGGATTGACGAGGCAAAAGCCAATGAAGCAAGTGCAAATATTAACTTATCATTCACAGAAATTAAAGCACCCTTTGACGGAACAATTAACCGCATTCCCTTTAAGACAGGCAGTTTGATTGATGAAGGAACATTGCTTACTTCTCTTTCAAACAACAAAGAAGTGTATGCTTATTTCAATGTTTCTGAAAAAGAATATTTGGGCTATACAACCCAAAAAGAAAACGGAGAGAAAGGAAACATTACACTTCTATTAGCAAACGGACAAGCCCACAAATACAAAGGGACAGTTGAAACAATTGACGGAGAGTTTGACAAAAACACAGGAAATATTGCCTTTCGTGCAAAGTTCCCAAATCCTGATTTGTTGCTCAAACACGGTTCAAGCGGAAAGGTACAATTGACCAATGACATTAAAAACGCTTTGATAATTCCACAAAAAGCAACCTTTGAAATTCAAGACGAATTTTATGTGTTTATGGTAGGTGCAAACAATGTTGTAAAGCAAAGAAACATAGTAATAAAGCAGCATTTACCGCATCTGTATGTTATTGAAAGCGGACTTTCTGCAAATGATAAAATAATTTACGAAGGCATACAAACCGTGAAAGAAGGCGATAAAATCTTAACCGATTTTGTGCCGATGCAACAAGTTATTTCACAATTAAAAACGAAATAAAGATGTTTAATAAATTTATACACAGACCTGTTCTGTCCATTGTAATATCTTTAATGATATTGATATTGGGTGGTTTGGCTCTTACTCAGTTGCCAATGACCCAATTTCCAAGTATTGCACCGCCCGAAGTAAATGTAACCATAGAGTACACAGGTGCAAATGCAGAAACAGTTACAAAAGCAGCTATTGTTCCTTTAGAGCGTGCTATAAATGGAGTTCCTGGAATGAAATACATGAGTAGCGATGCAGGAAACGATGGTGTAGGTGTAGTACAAATACTTTTTGAAGTAGGTACAAACCCAGATGTGGCTGCGGTAAACGTGCAAAACAGAGTAGCTGCTGTAATGGGCGAATTACCTGCCGAAGTTATTCGTAATGGAGTAAAAATTGCCAAAGAAGAAAACGCAATGTTGATGTATTTGAACATATACAGTAACGATACAACAGTTGAAGAAAAGTTCCTTTATAACTTTGCCGACATTAATATTTTGGCAGAATTAAAACGTGTAAACGGTGTTGGTTATGCAGATATTTTGGGTGCAAAAGAATATGCAATGAGGGTTTGGTTAATACCCGATAAAATGCTCAATTACAAACTTTCAACCGAAGACATTTTAACAGCTTTAGAGGAACAAAACGTAGAAGCAGCTCCCGGTAAAGTGGGTGAAAGTTCTGATAAAAAAGCACAAGCCTTACAGTATGTAATAAAATACACAGGTAAATACAACACCAAAGAAGAGTTTGAGAATATTGCCATAAAATCAACCGTTGCCGGACAAATTTTAAGAGTAAAGGACATTGCGGATGTGGAGTTTGGCACTATTTATTTTGATGTGGAAGCCAAACTAAACGGCAAACCATGTGCTGCAATTATGCTTAAACAATTGCCCGGCTCCAATGCCAGTGAGGTAATTGAAAACGTAAAGTTACGAATGGCTGAAATCAAAAAATCAACTTTCACTAATGGAATGGATTATGAAATGAGCTATGATGTATCTAAATTTTTAGATGCTTCCGTACACGAAGTTTTACGAACCTTGATTGAAGCGTTTTTATTGGTGGCATTGGTAGTATTTATCTTTTTGGGCGATTTCCGTTCAACGTTAATTCCTGCCATTGCAGTTCCTGTTTCATTAATCGGAACCTTCTTTTTTATGCAACTATTTGGGTTTTCTATTAACCTAATAACCTTGTTTGCATTGGTATTGGCTATTGGTATTGTGGTGGACAATGCAATAGTTGTGGTAGAAGCGGTTCACGCCAAAATGGAAGAAAAGAACTTAGAAGCAAAAGCTGCCACCGAAGAAGCTATGCACGAAATAAGTGGAGCAATCATCGCCATCACGTTGGTAATGTCAGCCGTATTTATTCCTGTTGCTTTTATGAGTGGCCCTGTTGGAATTTTCTACCGACAATTTTCGGTAACTATGGCAATTTCAATTATTCTTTCGGGTATCAGTGCCTTGACCTTAACCCCTGCCTTGTGTGCAATGATGCTGAAAAATACACACGGAAAAGAGAAAAAGAAAAATTGGTTAAGCAAATTTTTAGATGGCTTTAATAGCAGATACAATAAACTTTCAAACAAATACCAAAATCTACTTAGGTATATTGTAAACAGGCGATTAATTACATTTTCTGCATTACTTATTTTCTGTTTGGGAACTTGGGGTTTAGGTAAAATTTTGCCTTCGGGATTTATTCCAAACGAAGACCAAGGCACTTTTTATGCAAGTATAACAACTCCTTCGGGTGCAACATTAGAACGAACAAAAGCAGTTGTAAATGAAGTTCAAAAATCTTGTTTGGGTGTTGAGGCTATACAGTCCGTTTCTTCATTAGCAGGTACAAATATCTTGTCGGATGGAACAGGGGCAACTTATGGCACTTGCTTAATTAACCTAAAAGATTGGGACAACAGAAAAGAAAGTGTGGATGATGTTATTGCAATCATAGAAGAAAAAACAAAGCATATCAAAGATGCAAAAATTGAATTTTTTCCACCGCCAGCAGTACCGGGTTATGGTAACGCAAGCGGCTTTGAATTACGCCTTTTGAATAAAACAGGAAGCGGTGATTTCAAAAAAATGGAAGTAGTAGTAAATCAATTCCTTTTAGATTTAAAAGCACGACCCGAAATTGCAAGTGCATTTACCATTTTTGATGCCAGTTATCCGCAGTTTATGCTACATATTGACAATGATAAAGCGGCTCAAAAAGGTGTAACGGTAAACAATGCAATGGGAACTTTACAAACCATGCTTGGCAGCGAATACGCTACAAACTTTATCAAGTTTAACCAAATGTATAAAGTAATGGTGCAAGCATTACCCGAATATCGTGCTAAACCCGAAGACATTTTAAAACTAACTGTTAAAAACGATGTTGGCGAAATGGTTCCTCTTTCCGCTTTTATGGATATTGAAAAAGTGTATGGTGTTGACCAAATTACACGTTACAATATGTATCCATCGGCAGAATTAAATGGTGAAGCAAAAGCAGGTTATAGTAGCGGTGCGGTAATTTCAGCTATCCAAGAAGTAGCTAAAACAAAACTGCCAAGAGGTTATGATATAGATTGGGCAGGTATTACAAGAGATGAAGTAGCCACAGGAAACCAAGCAATCTATATTTTTATTATCTGTTTACTATTTGTTTATCTATTATTGGCTGCACAATACGAAAGTTTTGTGTTGCCTTTGCCTGTTATTCTTTCCCTGCCTACTGGGGTTTTCGGGGCATTTTTCCTACTCACAGTTTTAGGATTAGAAAACAACATTTACGCCCAAGTAGCAATGGTTATGCTAATTGGCTTGTTAGGTAAAAATGCTGTTTTGATTGTGGAGTTTGCTGTTCAAAAACACCGTGAAGGAAGAACAGTTTTACAAGCAGCCATTGAAGGAGCAACAGTTAGGTTACGCCCAATCCTTATGACATCATTTGCATTTATTGCTGGTTTATTGCCGCTTGTTTTTGCAAGTGGTGCAGGTGCAGTAGGTAACAGAACAATTGGCACAGCAGCCGCAGGCGGCATGCTTTTCGGGACAATTTTCGGAGTAATTATAGTTCCCGGGCTTTATTACATTTTTGCAAGAATTTCCGAGAAAAATTTGCTAATAGACAACGAAGAAGAAAATCCACTAACAGAAGAAATTGATAACAACAAATGAAATCATTTAAAAAATTTATAGGTATAGTTTCAATATTAGTTGGCATTCTATATTCGGGATGTAAAACGCCCGAAACAATTGTAAATACTGACAGTAAACCAATGCCACAATCTTTTGGAGAAACAAAAGACAGCACCAATTCGGCAGACATAAAATGGAAAGATTTTTTTTCTGATAAAAATTTAATCACACTTGTAGACACAGCCTTGAAAAACAATTTTGATGTGCTGATGACCTTGCAAAAAATTGAAATTGCAAGAAATGATTTGCGTGTAACCAAAGGTGCAATGCTACCAACAGTCAATTCAAATTTTGCATATTTGCAACGCAAATTTGGTTACTATACAATGGACGATGCAGGGAATAGAACAACAGAAATTACACCTGGACAAATCATTCCAACAAATTTACCCGACTACTTTATTGGCTTGCAAACCAATTGGGAAATTGATATTTGGGGCAAACTTCGCAACAAAAAGAAAGCATCATTTTCAAGATATTTAAGTAGTGTGGAAGGCACAAATTTAGTGCTTACTAATTTGGTTTCCGAAATTGCAATTGCTTATTATGAATTGGTTGAATTGGACAATGAGTTAGACATAATCCGTGAAACAATAAAGTTGCAACAAGACGCTTTAGAAATAATAAAAATTCAGAAAGATGCTGGTGTAGCAAACGAATTAGCCGTAAAACAATTTGAAGCCGAAGTGTTAAACTCTCAAGGTTTAGAGTTTGAAGCCCTGCAACAAATTGCCGAAAACGAAAGCAAATTAAATTTTTTGTTGGGCAGATTTCCGCAACCAATAGTAAGAGAAAAAGCAAATTTAACAACCCAAATTCCAACCCAAATAAAAGCAGGTATTCCTTCGCAATTGCTCAAAAACCGACCCGACATTAAACAAGCAGAGTTTGAATTATTGGCAACAAAATTTGATGTAAGAGCAGCCAAAGCCGCTTTTTATCCTTCATTTAATATTACAGGTTCATTAGGTTTTCAATCATTCAATACAGCATTTTTGTTCACTTCTCCGCAATCTTTAGCATATAATTTATTGGGAAGTTTGACAACACCGCTACTGAACAGAAGTGCCATAAAAAATCAATTCAACAATGCAAAAGCCAATCAGATTGAGGCAATGTATAATTATCAGAAAACGATTTTGAACGGCTATGTGGAAGTATCAAATGAAATTTCAAATATCAAAAATTTGGAACAAATCCACTACCGTAAAACCAAAGAAGTTGAGGCATTATCGCAGTCCATTGACATCTCAAACGACTTGTTCAAATCAGGACGGGCAACCTACTTTGAAGTTTTGATGATACAAAACCGTTCCTTACAATCAAAACTTGAATTAGTAAATACCCAAAAACGACAAAAAAACGCAATTGTGAATATTTACAAAGCATTAGGAGGCGGCTGGAAGTAAACTTATTAGATTTGTGCAATGCAAATATTGATAATTTTTATACTTACTTTACTAAATGGCTTTTTCGCACTTTCCGAAATTGCCTTAGTTTCTGTAAAGAAAAGCCGTATTGAACATCTTGCGGCTCAGGGAAGCAGTAGAGCAAAAATTGTTTTACAACTATTAGAAAATCCTGAAAATTTTCTTTCTTCAGTCCAAGTTGGTATTACATTGATCGGCATTATTTCGGGTGCTTATGGAGGCGTGACACTTACCGATGATATGGAACAATTTTTATCTTCATTTACTATCCTTAGCAGTTACCATCATATCATTTCATTGGTTACTGTAATTGGCAGTATTACTTATTTTTCAATTGTGATAGGTGAATTAGTGCCTAAAACCATTGCTATGAATAACGCTGAAAGCATTGCACTTTTTTGTGTTCCAATTATCAAATATTTCACATTGATTACTTACCCATTTGTGAAATTACTTTCCGTTTCAACAAACTTTATTTTAAAATTATTTGGGATAAAAGAAAACGAAACCGAGAAAGTAAGTGAAGATGAACTAAGGTTTATGCTTAAAAATGCCCGAAAGCAGGGAGTTTTAGAAAAAGAAGAAAGTGAAGTACACCACAACCTTTTTTCATTTACCGACCAAACCGCTAAATCGCTAATGACACATAGCAGCGAAGTAGAATGGATAAATAGTAACCTACCAGTTGAAACTATTTTTGAAAAGTTAAAGGAAAGTGTTCATTCTAAGTTTATAGTGGGTGATGGTTCAATAGACAAAGTTTTAGGAGTAATAACAATTAGAGATTTTTTGGAACATTACAAAAGAGAAGGCTTTGAATTGGCTCAAATTATAAATCTACCTATTTTTATCATACATAATACACCTGCATTCAAAATTCTTAACGCATTCTAAAGTAAGAAACAATATATTGCTATTGTTGTTGATGAGTTTGGGGCAACAAAAGGCATTATTACACTTCACGACCTGACAGAAGCCATAGTTGGAGATTTGCCAGACGAGGACGAAAAAGATGAGTTAAACATAATCAAACGGGACGAAAACAGTTACTTGATTGATGGCAAAACATTAATATTTGAACTAAACCAATATTTTCAAAAAGAAATAATTGAAGACAATATTTCGCAATACACAACTATTTCAGGCTTTATAATATCCAAACTTCAATCAATGCCAAACACAAGCGACAAGGTAAATTACGAAAACTATGAATTTGAAATTATAGATATGGATGGGGTAAGAATTGACAAAGTGCTAATGACAATGACTTGTCCTGAAATAGGTTGACAGAAATGTTAACTTTATTTCGCACAAAAATGAGTCAAAAAAGAAAAACAAAAGAGGAAATTGTTGCCGAATATTTGACAGGTAACTACACCTATCGAGAACTTGGATTAAAATATGATATTCCTTTTCGCAGTATTTGCGATTGGGTATTGGAATATCAAGGTCGTAAACCAACATGGCGTGAAAAGATGAAACGCAAACGTGAAAAAGAAACAGGCATGAAAGAGCCTGAATTGTCAAACGAAGTAAAACTCCTTCAAAAGGAACTTAAAAAGCAGCAATTGCATAATAAGTTGCTTGAGGAAATCATCAGCATTGCCAATAAAGAAACGGGAACCGACTGGAAAAAAAAGTTTGGCACCAAGCAATCATGAACATCGGGCAAAGTGAAAGCCGAAATATACGAACACTTTGCTCATTGCTTGGTTACAGTGGGCAAGCCTTTTACAAATTTGTTAAACACGCTGAAAAAGAAGCATTACAACACGATTTAATTCTTCAGGAAGTATTGAGAATCAGAAAAACGCTAAAACGTTTAGGAACAAGAAAA
>JBILJL010000079.1:0-8755 GCA_044377255.1 Bacteroidia bacterium | reverse complement strand
CATAGATTTGCATAATATTAGGGATTATTCTCTCTCAAAACATAAAAATGTAGACGATTACCCATTTGGTGGTGGCGCCGGAATGGTCATGAGCATTGAACCAATAGACCGCTGCATATCACATTTAAAAGAAAATACCACCTACGATGAGGTGATATATATGAGTCCGGATGGGGAGCCATTCACCCAAAAAATTGCCAATGAATTATCTACAAAAAAGAACCTCATTTTTTTATGTGGCCATTACAAAGGTGTGGATGAAAGAGTGAGAGATCACTTAGTAACAAGAGAATTAAGCCTAGGAGATTTTGTGCTAACTGGAGGCGAACTTGCCGCGGCCGCCATGGTTGATGCCATTGTACGACTCATTCCCGGTGCACTAAACGATGAAACATCTGCCCTCAGCGATTCCTTCCAAGACGATTTAATTAGTCCGCCCGTATACACCAGACCCGCAAACTACAACGGTTGGGAGGTGCCTGCAATTTTACTCTCGGGCCACCAAGCAAAAATCGACGAATGGCGCCATGAGCAGAGTTTGGTTCGAACCAAAGAAAGACGCCCTAAGCTAGGCCAGTGAGAGGAAGCTTCTGGCTGCTAGCCTCTGGCCTCTGGCAGTAGTTATATCCATACCACCTCCCTTACCACCAGCTAAGCCACATAACCACCTAACACCCAACAATAAAAGACTACATAGACCAATAACCTCAAGGAAAAATAAAAATTTTTCACTACCACTTTTGTATTTTGAGGAAAAAGCTTACTTTCGCAGTCCGATTTTTAGAAAAGTATAGCAACATGGACGCAATAAAATTTGTAGAGCAAGAATTCACAGGAGGAAAAACTTTCCCTGATTTCAAATCAGGAGATACAGTTAATGTTCATTATAAAATCCGTGAGGGTGTTAAAGAACGTATTCAGCAATATCAAGGTATAGTTATCCAAAGAAGAAATTCTGGTATTAGCTCTACTTTAACAGTAAGAAAGATTTCTAATGGCATAGGTGTAGAAAGGATTTTTCCTTTGTATAGCTTAAATATCGATAAAATCGAAGTTGTTTCTCATGGTAAAGTGCGTAGAGCCCGTTTGTTCTACTTGCGTGAAGCCAAAGGAAAAAATGCCAAAGTAAAAGAAAGAAGAGGGTAAAATTTCATAACTTAAGCATTGACCCCGGCTCATTCATTTGGGTCGGGGTTTTTGTTTTCGGATACTTTTCGAGCCCTTTGGCTGCGTTATGCTCATTTTTGAAAAGTTTGTGTACACAAGTACACCGCACTTTTCAAAAATTTCGCATGCCTTGCCAAAGAACTCGAAAAGCACACGAAAATGGCGTCAGGTTCGAAATTTTGCTCAGGGCGAACTTCAATTGGGCGGCTCGTGCACTGAAGTGCACCTCGCATTCCGATTCTTTTAGGACTTGTTTGCGGGCCAAATAAATTTCGCCTCGACATAAGAACCCGAAAAGCATCCGAAAAATCACTAAATTAGCACCCGAAAACAAATGCCAGTTGCCAGAAGCCAGATGCCAGCAGCTAAAGAATAAAGACCTAAAAAATGCCCGAACTAGCAAAAACATATTCCCCTCAAGATTTTGAGGACAAATGGACCAAATATTGGTTGGATCAAAAATTGTTTCATGCCGAAGCAAATTCTGAGAAGGAACCATATACCATTGTTATTCCTCCGCCTAATGTTACGGGTGTGTTGCACATGGGTCACATGCTCAATAATACCATCCAAGATGTTTTGGTGCGCAAAGCCAGAATGGAGGGCAAGAACGCATGCTGGGTTCCGGGTACCGACCATGCCTCTATTGCCACTGAGGCCAAAGTGGTGCAGATGCTGCGGGAACGTGGGATCAAAAAGAGTGATTTAAGCCGCGAAGATTTCCTGAAATATGCTTGGGAATGGAAAGAAAAATATGGTGGTATTATTTTGGATCAGCTTAAAAAATTAGGTGCTAGTTGCGATTGGGATAGAACCCGATTTACCATGGAACCTAAGTTAAGTGAGGCGGTAATTGATGTGTTTATCGACTTGTATAAAAAGGGTTTGATATACCGTGGCTTGCGCATGGTAAATTGGGATCCATTGGGCAAAACTGCCTTGAGTGATGAAGAGGTTATACACAAGGAAGTTCAATCAAAATTGTATTATATCAAATATAGGATGGCCGATGGTAGTGGCGATTTTGTAACCATTGCTACCACTCGTCCTGAAACTATTTTAGCCGATGTGGCCATCTGTGTGAACCCAAATGATGAACGCTTTAAAAACATTGTTGGCAAGAAGGTTTTAGTGCCGTTTTTGAACCGAGAAATTCCAGTAATTGCCGACGATTATGTGGCCATGGATTTTGGTACTGGCTGCCTAAAAGTAACCCCTGCGCATGATGTAAACGATTATGCATTGGGTCAGAAATACAACTTGCCAGTTATTGATATTTTAGATGAATCTGGTTTCTTATCTGCCGCTGCTGAAGATGAGCGTTATATTGGAAAAGACCGCTTTGCTGTAAGGAAACAGATTGCAATTGATTTAGAGGAAGCCGGACATATTTTAAAAATTGAAGAGTATAAAAATCAGGTTGGTACCAGCGAAAGAACAGGTGCTGTTATTGAACCAAGGTTGAGCTTGCAGTGGTGGATAGACATGAAGAAATTCATGGAAAAGAACCCGGAAGTTTTGGCGTCGGTGATGAACGATGAAATCAAGTTTCATCCAGCCAAAATGAAAAATACCTACAGGCATTGGTTAGAAAACATCAAAGATTGGTGCATTAGCCGACAGCTATGGTGGGGCCAACGCATACCCGCTTGGTACGATGAAAATAACCAATTTGTAGCCGTAGCCAAGACCGAAGAAGAAGCCCAACTAATAGCTCAATCAAAAAACAGCCAGCAGCCAGAAGCTAGCAGCCAGAGGCCTTTGCGGCTCCACCAAGACGAAGACGTACTCGACACTTGGTTCAGTTCATGGTTGTGGCCTATTTCTGTTTTCGACGGATTTGAGAACCCTGAAAACGAAGACATCAAACATTTTTACCCAACCAATGATTTGGTAACGGCTCCAGAGATCATGTTCTTTTGGGTTGCACGTATGATCATGGCAGGTTATGAATACAGAGGGGAGAAGCCATTTAGCAATGTTTATTACACCGGCATTGTGCGCGATAAGCAACGCCGCAAGATGAGTAAATCATTGGGTAATTCGCCCGATCCTTTAGATTTAATTAAGCAATTTGGAGCCGATGGTGTGCGCATGGGTATGCTCATTTGTTCTCCTGCTGGTAATGATATTTTATACGATGATAGTCAGGTAGAGCAAGGAAGAAATTTTGCCAATAAAATATGGAATGCCTTTAGGTTGGTAAAAGGCTGGGAAGTGAAGCCAGATGATGGTTTTGCAAAAGAAATATTGGATGCAAATGTATTGAGTGCAAATTGGTTTGCAGGCAGGTTATCGCAAGTATTATTGGATATAGAAGATAAGTACAAAGACTACCGCTTAAGTGAGGCTTTGATGAGTATTTATAAACTCATTTGGGACGATTTTTGTGCTTGGTATTTGGAAATGATCAAGCCAGTTTATGGTGAACCCATGAACGAAAGTACCAATCAAACCACCCTTGGTTTCTTTGAAGAATTGATGAAACTATTGCATCCATTTATGCCATTTATTACCGAAGAAATTTGGCAAAATATGGCTGAGCGCAAATCAGGTGAATCAATTTGTATTGCCAATTATCCAATTCCGAGTAAGGCTCTATCTCCAGATTTATCAAGGATTTTCGAAACCATACAACAAATTCGCAATCTAAGGAACGCAAAAGGATTGAGTCCGAAAGAGGCATTTGAAATTTCTATAAAGGCTAACGACAAAAGTTTGTATTTGCCTTATTCATTTTTGATCCAAAAGTTGGCCAATGTTAGTGCCATTCATTTTGTAGAAACACAACCAGCAGGAAGTACTTTGTTGCCAATAGATACAGATGAAGTATTTGTAGTCTTGAACCTACAAATAGATGCAGCAGCCGAGCGCGAAAAAATGGAGAAAGAAATAGAATACCTTGAAGGTTTTATGAAATCTGTAGATGCCAAGCTAAGTAACGAAAAATTTGTAGCCAACGCCAAACCAGAATTAGTACAGAAGGAGCGCCAGAAAAAGGCCGATGCCTCAGCCAAAATCGAAGTCCTGCGTAAAAGCTTAATTCAATAGTTTTTTTGCCACCAAGTCTCCAAGGCACCAAGTTTATTATTAAAATTATAATGCAAATAATGAACTAATTAATATTTTGTCACCAAAGCTCGAAGGCACCAAGTAAAAAAACTCAGTGTCTTTGCGCCTTGGTGGCCAACTAAAACTCCAAGCTCATACCATCAAAGGTGCCGCTGCTCATAAGCAGTAGGTTTTCTTGGCCAGTATAATGTTGGTCTATAAATTTTCTTAGCTCATTTTTATCGGTGAACACGTTTACATTTTCACCAAATCCATTGGCAACTTCTGTTGGATCAAGCATAGGCATTTTCTTTACTTCTAGGGCATGTTTGCTAAATAAAACTGCCTTAATATCTGCCTTGGCTAAAGTGTCTTTATAGTGTGGCAAAAAGTCTCTGTTTAAACTACTGTAAGTATGCAATTCATACACAGCAATTAGCCTGCGTTCTGGATACAATTCTCGCACCGCATTTACGGTAGCTCTTAGCTTAGATGGGGCATGTGCAAAGTCGCGGATGACCAAGCTTTCTGCCGTTTCTTTGATGGTTTCCAATCTTTTGGCAGTGCCTTTAAAACTTTGTATGGCCTCGTAAAATTGGTCTTGGTTCAAACCGGCTTTTATACATGCATGTTTGGCGGCCATCATATTCTGTAAATTGTGGGTGCCAAAAAATGATAGGAACACAGGTGCAAGAAAATTGGTGACAGCGGTGGGTAATAAAAAGTGTCCGTTTGAAACAGAAAAGGCAGGTGTTTCGTATGGTATTTTTTCGCAAACTGTTTCGGTTTGATCCAATAATTTTTTCACCTCTGGATCCGACGCGCAATAGATAATAGAGCCATCTGCAGGAATGTCCTTCACAAATTTTTGAAACTGCAACAAGTAATTTTCAAAGGTTGGAAACACATTGATATGATCCCAAGCTATGCCGGTAATAATGCCAATATTGGCTTGGTAAACATGAAATTTTGGTCGTAAATCAATAGGAGAGGTAAGGTATTCATCGCCTTCAAAAACTGCTATTTTAGAGGTATGGCTGAAACCTACCATGGTTTCAAATCCTTCTAGTTGGGAGCCAACCAAATAATCAAATTCCATTTTGTGGTAATTCAAAACATGTAAAATCATGGCAGTGGTGGTTGTTTTACCATGACTTCCACCCACAACAATTCTTAGTTTATCTTTGGTTTGCTCATACATGTATTCTGGAAACGAATATATTTTTAAGCCCAATTCTTGTGCACGCAATAATTCTGGATTGTCTTTTCTCGCATGCATACCCAAAATAATGGCATCTATTTCTTTCGTTATCATGGCAGGTTGCCAACCAAATTGCTCAGGTAAAATACCATACTTTTTTAAACGAGAAAGTGCAGGTTCATAAATTTCATCATCGGTTCCAGTTACTTGGTAACCTTTTTTATGCAAGGCAATTGCCATGTTGTGCATTACTGCGCCGCCAATTGATATAAAGTGTATGTGCATGGTTGTATTATTTTGTTTGCTGGGGAATTGGGGATTGATTGATTTGATTTTGGTGATTGTTTAGGCTATCGTTTTGGAATACTATGCATGAAATTTCTTTGCCTGTTTCATCGTAGCAGTATTGTTGAATGAGTTTATTCATTCTGTATGCTTCTTTGCGCATAACCCTTCCATTTTCATAATAGGTGAAGCAATTGCCATTCGATTTGTTGTCCTTAAAATTCCAACTTTGAAATACACTTCCATTAGGATAGAAATATTTCCAATTGCCTTCTTTTTTACCTTGTATAAAAACACCTGAAGAGGTCTTAATTCCTCCTTTGGTGAAGTATTGAAAGAATCCATTTTCAATTTCCAAACTGCCTTCAATTTTGCTATAGGAGCCTGTCATTTGTACCTTCTTAGATGGATAATAAAAATCAATAACGTTTATTTGTTCAAGGTCTTTTTGAGTGGTGCGCATAAAGGAAGCTTCCTTTTTTTTACAAGGCTTCCAAGCGTTCTTATAATACATAGTATCTTGTGCTAATACTAGGTTTGCGCTACAAAAAATCATGATTAAAAATACCAGATAATTATTTCGGCTCGAACCAAAAACAAATGAAAAGGATTGTAATAATTGGATTTTCACAGTTAACAAGATTAATCAATTTTTTATTAATTTTTGAGTACTTTTTATCTAGTTAACAATAATGTATTAAATTGCTTACAAATAGAAAATTGTGCCTAAATCGCTGACAAAGTTGCTACTTTTTGCTATCCTTTTTTTCTCTTTAAAAGGAATAGCACAGCCTGTTGCCAATTTTTCGGCCAACCAATTAGTGGGTTGCGCGCCTTTATTGATTCAGTTTACAAGCCTTTCAACCAATAATCCTGCCACCTATTTATGGGATTTTGGAAATGGGAATACTTCCGTACTACAGAATCCTTCAGCCTCTTATGTTACACCAGGAAAATATACTGTAAAGCTTACTGCCAGCAATGCTTTGGGTTCTGGTTCTAAAACGGTTGTAGATTATATTACGGTTTACCCACTCCCTACAGCGGCATTTGGATCTGAGGTGAAATCTGGGTGTTCTCCTTTAGGTATAGCGTTCAAAGATTCAAGTACAACGCCATTGAGTAGTATTGTTTCTTGGGCATGGGACTTTGGCGATGGTAAAATTTCTAGTCTTAAAAATCCAAGCAACGTATATAATGCAAGCAGTTCTTTTAAGGTTAGCTTATTGGTTACAGATGGCAATGGGTGTAGAAATATTTTAATAAAAAATAATTTTATTTCGGTTCAGCCCAAGCCTACATTAGACTTTACAGCCAATCCATTTTTTGGATGTGCAGTTCCGTTTAGCACTCAATTTACTCCCACAGTTTCTCCAATAGGAACCTACGCTTATAAATGGGATTTTGGCAATGGCAACCAAAGTACGCTAAATAATCCAACAGCAAATTATGCTTCCAAAGGTAATTATAATGTGAGCCTAAGAGTAATAAGTGCTGCTCAATGCACCGTTGCTGTTGCAAAGCCAGCCTTTATTAAAATTGCAGATGTGATACCCAATTTTATTATTAGCGGTACACCAGATTTGTGTGCACCTGGTAAAGTTTCTATTTTAAATACCACCAATTTTGATACGTTTGGGATCAGTTATGAATGGTATTTGAACAGTGTTTTGGTTTCAAATTTTAAGAACCCTGTGTTGAACAATCTCCCAGTTGGCAATTATTCTTTGGAGTTAAGAGTGAAGATTGGCAGTTGCTCGGTAAACGTAATTAAATCCTCATTTTTCTCGGTTCAGCCCTCCTCTAAAAGTAACTTTGATGCAGATAAATTGATATTCTGCAAAACACCTGCAACGGTTAATTTCCGCGACTCTAGCTCCAATGCCATATCTTGGTTTTGGAATTTTGGTAATAACCAAACTTCTACGCAACGCAATCCTACCCATACCTACACTCAAAATGGAGATTACACTATAACCTTAATCACTGCTCATGCCAATGGATGCCGGGATACTTTGATTAAACCAGCCTATATCAAAATTAGACCTGGTAATATCATTCCTATCATTGTTCCAAAAAGTGGGTGTGCACCATTAAATGTTCAATTTTCTGTATTAGATACCAATGCTATTCCGTTTACTACCTTCAATTGGACCTTTGGTGTGCTTGGCGCTGGGGCTATTACGCAAGCTGCTTCTTATCGGTATTTAGATACTGGAACCTATTATGTAACCCTCACTGCAACAAATGCGGAAGGTTGTATTTCATACAAAACAGATACCGTAAAAGTTGGAATGCCAGTAGTGCCAAATTTTATGGCGGTAAAACAAGTTTATTGCTATAACGACCAACCCGTGGTTTTCACCAATACCACAATTACCAGTCTAAAAGGTGTGATTTATAGATGGGAGTATGGAGATACTAGTAAAATATTGTGGGCATCAGGTGATAGGGTTTTTTATAAAGATACAGGTTATTTTGATGTTGAATTGCAAGCAATTTTTAATGGATGTGTCACCAGATTTAAAAGGTTAAATTACATACGCATATTAGCACCTATTGCTAAATTTAAAATTGATTTTCTTGGTTGCTCCAAATCTCAGATTGATATAACCAATGAAACCAAGGGAGGAAATAAATTTATTTGGAATTTTGGTGATGGTAAAACCGAGGTAGGACATACTGTAAAACATAATTATGATAGCAATGGTACTTTTTTAGTTTTGCTTACCGCAATAGATACTATTACGGGCTGTACCTCCACTTTTTCTAAGCAGGTTGTTATACAAAAAGGCATCATGCCAAGCTTTACCATATCTTCCAAAATAGGTTGCATGCCCCATAACGTATTCATTACCAATACCACACAACCAGCTTCCGATTTTGTTTTTTGTGAGTTTGAAGTTGGTTCAAATACCTACACGGGTAACGTAATAAGTGCTTTGCTTTATAACCCCGGAAAATATTCAGTTACCATGACGATTAGGGACAAAAATGATTGTGAATATTTTTTGACCAAAGAGGATTCAATTTTGGTAAACGGTGCTAATG
>JBILJL010000078.1:0-8820 GCA_044377255.1 Bacteroidia bacterium | reverse complement strand
TAATTTTAATTCAATTTTCGATTTGTTATTGGTATACAGTTCGTAAGCCAAAGATTCAATACCAGCAGCAGAACCAATCATTTTTGGCTGTGCGGCTGTTAATGTTTCTTGGTAGAATCCATCATGCAAAGCTTTAGTCCAATTATCGCCACTTAATTTACCACTCCAATTTGCTACCATGTAATCGTAGAAATTGTTTGTATTGCCTGCCCAATGCATCATAGATTCTTGCATTTGACGTGTATTAAATACTGGTGAAATGGTAGGTTGGGTAAACGTGTAATAACCCGCTTTTGGCTCGCTATCGTTCCAACTTTCCAAGAAATGGCTATCAGGAGTTAAGTATTGGCAGTTTTCTGAAGTTTCATCTAAATTGCTATTGGATGAAATACTAACCTTGGCTTTTTTAATGGCTTCGGCCAATTTAGTACCTTCTGGATAACTGTAAACTGGGTTAACATTGTAAAATACAACCCCATCAACAGAACCGCTTGTTAAATCTTGAACCAATTGTCTGAAAGCTAAATCATCGCTGTAGTGTTGGTTGCTATAATTAACCAAATCAACTGTTGTTCCAATGTTTCCTAATAATTGATTGATGGCATGAATTACCAATTGAACACCCAATAAATTAGAAGAAGAAACAACCAATGAACTACCTTTTGCAGCCCAAAGTTCTTTAGCTGCATTTTCAATACCGTTAATGGCTAATTCAACTGGAGGTAAACTACCTAAAGCAGGTGCACCAGCTAAAACGGCAATCTTGTTGTATAAGCTGATAATATAAGCAGCTTCCGCAGAGGGCTTAATTGGATAGCGAACATCTGCATTAGAACCTGTAATAGATAAGGTTGATTCTATCTGAATATGACGGCTCATATTTTTGTTTTCAGCCATGCGAGTTTTCGACCACTGCTTGGTATATTCTGCTGGAGAAATCCAAGTACCTAAGAAATCTGCTCCAAAAGAAACAATTACTTTTGCCAAATCAAAACGGTATCCTGGAACAACTTCGATACCAAAAGCTTCTTTGGTAGCACTTGATATAGCTCCTTGTGAGAAAGCTTCGTAACGAATATGTTTTGTTTGAGGATACTTAGCAGTAAATTCTGCAATTGCCTTCTTGGTAGAAGGGCTATTTATGGTAGAGGTTACCAAAGCAATGCTTTTAGCCGAAGCCAATGCGGCTGGCACTTCACTGTCAATTTTTTCCCAAGTTGTATCTGCACCTTTTGCTTTTGGTCCACGTAAACGCTCATTGTCGTATAAGCCTAATAAGCTTGCCTGACCAGCGCCACAGGTTGCACCTTTGAATATTGGCGAATCTGCATTACCTTCAATTTTAATAGGACGACCCTCGCGGGTTTTTACCAAGATACTGCAATTTGCTGAACATGCGTTACAAGTAGAAGCATAAAAGTTTGGAATACCTGGGGTAATGTTTTCTGGCTTTACAATATATGGAATTGCGTTTTTAATTGGTGCTTTATTACAAGCAGCCAATGCTACAGCAGAAATACTGAAACCAAAATATTTTAAGAAATCTCTTCTGTTTGCATTCAATTCACCATCGCTTTCATTGAACACCTCATCCAAAGGAATGCCTTCTGCAAACTCATGTTTTTTAGATTCTAAGAATTTAGGGTCGTCGTTTAACTCCTCTAAACCTTTCCAGTATTGATTTTTATTTTCCATTGATAATTTTTTTCCTGTTAAGTTGTAAATAAAATTTACTTTTTGGGTTGTCTTGGTTCAAACCTATTAATAATGGCATTTACCACACTCTAAACCACCATTTTGAGCTACGGTTATCATTTCTTTGCCTTCCATTTTCAAGTTAGCATGCAATTTTTCGTAGTAATCATTATTGGCAACATCCACTTTTGCTTCGCGGTGGCAATTGATACACCATCCCATTTGCAATGATCTCTGCTGAGAAACAACAGCCATAGTTTCTATTGGTCCATGACAAGCCTGACATTCAACTTTTCCAATTTTAACGTGCTGCGCGTGGTTGAAATAAGCATGATCTGGTAAATTATGGATACGAACCCACTTAATTGGTGTTTTTGGTTTAGTTGGGTCGTAAGCACGCTTTTCGGCATCCCAACCTACTGCATTGTAAATTTTAGCAATTTCAGGAGATACTTTTCCGTCGTATTTTGCTGAGGCATTTATATGCATGTGGCAATTCATACAGGTACTTGCCGAAGGAATGGAAGCTTGCTTTCCTTTATCTGCACCACTATGGCAATACAAACAATTAATTTTATAAGTACCAGCATGCAATTCATGAGAATAGTTAATTGGCTGAACAGGTGCATAACCTTTTTGAACACCAATTTCTCTAACGCCATAATCAAAACCATACAGGCCAAATGCCAAAGTAAAGGCAAGCATTACAACCATGGTTCCAACAATTGGATGTTTTTTAAATAATTTATACCTAAAAGATAAGGTATTTTCCCTCCATGTAATTGTTGATTCTTTTTCTTCTGCTGCAGCTTCAGGGAATTTTTGATTGTATAATTCCTCCACTACATTCTGAATACGCTTTAATATAAATACAATCAAAAGTAGAATGATTGCCATAACTATCAAAGCATAGAAAGTTGTGCTTGTGTAGAAACCATTTCCACCATTGTTTGATGGCGCTCCTGCGCTTGGAGCGACAACTCCTGCAGCAACTGGCGCAGCAGCTGGTGCATCACTTGCAACTTTGATGTATTCAACAATTGAATTAATTTGGACGTCAGTTAAACTTTCAAATGAAGTCATTACCGATTCATTGTTTTCTTTGTAAACCTGCACTGCAACTGGATCTCCAGATTTTACGAGTGCTTGTGAATTTTTAATCCATTTTACCAACCACTTGGCATCTCTGCGTTTGTGAACATCCTTCAATGCTGGTCCTACAACTTTTTCTTTGATGGCATGGCAGGCCGTGCAGTTGGCTTGAAATAGTTTATCGCCCTCTGCAGCATCGGCAAATGCCAATTGTATGGTTAGAAGGGATGAAACGGCTAAGGTTAATAGTCTAGAAAACTTCATTTATTTGGAATGATTATATCTATAATTTATTTAAATGTTGAGGCCTCGTTAAATTGTTTTAAGCATTGCTGCCTTCGTCTATTCAGCCGCGAATATAAGCACAATTCAGAACCGTAAAAATCTTGTTAAAAAAAAAATCTATTTAGACTATATCTAAATAAAAAGAAGCCTATTGATCGTCAAATACTTAAATTAAATTTTAAGAATAACTTTTTTTTAAGCGAGTCAATTACCAACATTCAATTTGGGCTAAACCATGAAATAATAATCTTTATTATTAGTTAAACGGTATGGTTTGTTCGGTTCGAACCTTTTTATTTGCATAGCGTGAGTAACAAATATTATTTTATTGTAGTCCTATTTTTATTCGGTTGCTATTTCAGCGTTTCGGCTCAAACAGAACCCAAAACGATGTTACTACGCGGATATGTGATTGGTTCAGACACCAATAACACTATTCCTTTGGCCAATATTTTAAAAAGACCAAGTGGAGAAAGGTTTATTAGCAATCGATATGGCGCTTTCGGAATTCAAGTGAATGAAAACGACACCCTTACCTTTTCTGTAATTGGTTACCAAAACTTAGTTTTACCAGTAAAAAAATACGTGATAAACCAATTAACAGATCCCATAAGAGTTAAACTAAAATCAACTAGCTACCGATTAAAAGAGGTTGAAGTAAATTATAACCAAAGAAAAAGAGATAGTTTAGCCAGGCAAGCTGCAAAAATATTAAAAACGAGTCCCCTACTTAATAATTACCAGCATGTAAATTCTTGGGTTACCGGAAGCTCCGGATCTATGATAACAGATTTGTTTGCTGGTGGAAACAGACAATTGCAGCAATACATTAAATTACAACGCTTGGTAGAACTGTACCAGGAACAAATGTTGGTAGATGAAAGGTATACCAATAGTATTATTTTAAGATCCACTAACCTAAAGCCTGATGAGGTGCTTGAGTTTAAGAAATTCTGTAACCTACCGCACTATTTTATATTGAATAGCAACGACTATGATTTGGTTCTTGCCATTAGAGCGTGCTATGCAGAATTTGCACGACAAAAAAATTAAACAAATTCATTTCATAACATTTAATTTTGCGATATGTTAAAAGATATTGTAGAGGAGAATTTTGAAGGATTGGCCATAGCGGTAGTTCATGAGCTAGGCGATGAAATGGAAATGGTTTGGAATGTGTATGCCATTAATTACACCAAAATGAAAATGGATGGGGTTTTAGTAACGAGTAAAGGTTATGGAACCATTGATGGAGAAGAAAAAAAAACCAGCGATCTCAGGAATTTTCTAGAAACTATTGAACCATTAAGTTATGTAAAAATTGAACCTATCCCTGAAGCACTTTTTGCTTTAAATAATTCTTATTGGATCAGTTTTTATGTAGAAGGCAAAATTTATGAACGCAAGTACATTTTTAAAGAAAATAGTATAAAGGAAGCAGATTTAGAACTTGTAAGCCTAATTAACAGGCAGGGGATTTTGTTAACTTAATCCCTTTGTGGATGCTAACCTGCTTGGCATCAATTTTTTTCAGCTCATGATATAAAACGTCCCTAACATTAATAATAGAGCCATTTTTGTATTTCATTTGGTAAGGCTTGCCACTCATACTTGATTTGCTAGCTATTTGGTCGATAAAATCTTTATCCAAAAAATATTCATGGCGTTCCTTAGTTTTGATGCCAATTATTAGAAATTAAAAGCCTAGATTAGGTTCGAACCAAAAAAAATGGATGTAGTTGACTATTTTAATGAGGCAGTGCAAAAGTTAATGCCTTTGTATACCAAAGCAGAGGCCGAAGAACTCATGTATTGGGTATATGAAGATAAATTACTCATCAAAAAAGCTCACCTCAAGCTATTTGTAAAAGAATTAGGACTTGCAGAAGAAATTACCCTGAATTTTGTTTTGAACCGACTCATAAATGGTGAACCAATACAATACATATTAGGTTATGCCTACTTTATGGACTTGGTGCTTGAGGTTAACTCTAGTGTACTGATACCAAGACCCGAGACAGAAGAATTGGTGAATTGGTGTTTGCAAATTGCATTGGAGGAGGATTTTACTGACTCAGAATTATCTATATTAGATATTTGCACAGGCAGCGGCTGCATAGCTTTGGCCTTGAAAAAGAAATTGCCAAATGCCAATATTACTGCATTAGACATTTCAGAGGAGGCAATCTCCTTGGTAGAAAAAAATGCTAAATCCTTAAAACTACCCATTTATCTTATTACCAATTCGGTTTTAAGCAATGCTGGTAAAAAGATTTTAGAAGAACACCAAGCACAAATTTGGGTGAGCAACCCACCTTATATTACCGAAACTGAAAAGGAACAAATGCATCAAAATGTATTGGATTTTGAACCTCATTTGGCATTGTTTGTTCCCAATGCTAACCCATTACAATTTTACATCCATATTTTAGCCTCGTTTCTTATTGCTGCAAAGGCAGAATACCTATTTTTTGAAATAAGTGAATATCAAAAAGAGGCTTTAACCAATATCTTAGGTTGCCAGCCAATTAATTTTAGCTTTAAAAAAGACCTCCAAGGAAAAGACCGCATGCTACTTATTTCAAAAAAATAATTCTTACCGGAAGGCTTTCCGGTTTTGGGCTTTTGGCAATAATCGCAATCATCCCCATTTTTTAGGTATCCACTTCCCTCGCAAACTGGGCAAACATATCCGCATGTCATGCAGCAAAAATACTATTTTTTTAAGGATTATGTTTACATTGCACAACTTTAAAAAAGCAACATGAAAAAGTTAATCCTTTTAATTCTAATAGGCCTAATTGGTCTAAACTCAAATGCACAAAACAAATTTGTTACCGAAACAAAGAAATCCGCAGATGGCAAATATACTTATACGGTAGTTGCCAATGATCCTATGAAAGTAAGGACTTATGTTTTACCAAATGGCCTTACAGTAATGATGGCTGTTAACAAAAAACAACCCAGAATTCAAACCTATATTGCCACCAAAGCGGGTAGTAAAAACGACCCTGCCGACAATACTGGTTTAGCACACTACTTGGAGCACATGTTGTTTAAAGGCACCGATAAATATGGCACCAAAGATTGGGCTAAAGAAAAAGTTCAATTAGATAAAATTGATGTTTTGTATGAACAATACAACAAAACCACTGATGAAGCCAAACGCAAACAAATTTACCATTTAATTGACTCTGTTAGCGGTGTAGCAAGTTCTTTTGCTATTGCCAATGAATACGACAAATTGATGCAAGGAATTGGAGCACAAGGTACCAATGCTTTTACTTCACTTGAACAAACGGTTTATGTAAATGATATTCCTGAAAACAACTTTAATAAATGGGTTGAAATTGAAGCCGAACGTTTCAGAAACCCTATTTTGCGTTTATTCCACACAGAGCTCGAGGCAGTTTATGAAGAGAAAAATATTTCATTAGACAATGATGGTAGAAAAGTATTTGAAGCAATGATGACTTCTCTTTTCAAAAATCACTCGTATGGAACACAAACTACCATTGGAACAGTTGAACATTTAAAAAATCCTTCTTTGGTAAAAATCAGAAATTATTACAATACCTATTATGTGCCTAATAATATGGCCATTGTTTTATCTGGCGATTTTGATGCAGATGAAGCCATAAAAACCATTGATGCTAACTTCTCTTACATGCAAAATAAAGCTGTTCCTGCTTTTACTTTTAAACCAGAAACTGAACAAACTGCTCCAGACGTGGTAACTGTTTTTGGTCCTGATGCTGAAAACTTAATGATTGGATACAGAATGCCAGGCGTTGGAACCAAAGAAAGTAGAATGTTGCAATTGGTTGATATGTTGCTATCAAATGCAAAAGCTGGTTTAATAGATTTGAACCTAAATAAAAAACAAGCTGTACTTGGTGCAAGCTCTTCTGTTTGGGGAAACAAAGATTATAGCATTGCCTTCTTAACCGGAAAACCTAAAAAAGACCAAACCCTTGAGGAAGTTAAAGACCTATTGTTGGCTCAAATAGAAAAAGTAAAGACAGGAGATTTTGATGAAAATACCTTGAAAGCAATTATTGCCAATATGAAGGTATACAAAATCCAAGAAAGAGAAAGCAACGATGGCAGAGCTGGTATCATGCTAGATGCCTTTACCTCCAATAGAAACTGGGCTGAGGTGGTTGCCGAACTTGACGAAATGGAGAAAATTACCAAAGCGGAATTAGTAGCTTTTGCTAAAACATATTATGCCAATAATTATGTTATAGTTTACAAAAAAGTTGGCGAAGACAAAAGCATTGTTAAAATCAACAAACCAGAAATTACACCCGTTGATGTAAACCGTGATGACGTTTCTCCTTTTGTTAAGCAAATATTAGAAACTCCTTCTCCAAAAATTGCACCTAAGTTTATAGATTTTAACAAAGACATGACTTTCGGCAAAACAGGTTATGCTCCTATTCACTATGTTCAAAATACCGACAATGAATTGTTCCAATTATATTATGTTTTAGATATGGGTAAATTCAATGATTTGAAATTACCAATGGCTGTAAACTTGCTTCAATACTTGGGCACCGACAAATACACTGCTGATCAAATTAGTCAGGAGTTCTTTAAATTAGCTTGCGATTTCAGCGTAAATGTTGGCAATGAACAAGTATATGTTTCTTTAAAAGGTTTGAACCAAAATTTTGTTCCAGCATTAAAGTTATTTGAACATTTACTGGCAAACGCAAAACCCGATCAAACTGCACTCAATACTTTAGTGGAAAGAACCCTAAAAGGGAGAGAAGACAACAAGAAAAACAAAGGGTTAATTTTCCGTGCAGCACTACAAAACTATGCCATGTTTGGACCAAAAAATCCTTTTAAACATGAGCTTACAACCGATCAATTAAAAGCATTAACTGCTGTTGAATTAACTGGCTACTTAAAGCAGTTAACCACTTACCAACATAAAATTTGGTATTTTGGTCCATTGCCAATTGCTTCTTTAACACAAACACTAAATAAAGAACACAAAATGAACAAAACTCCCCTGCCTTACCCTGCACAAGTTGAATTTGTTCGCACTGAGACCAATGAAAATAAAGTCCTTTTTGTAGATTATAAAATGGTTCAAGCAGAAATCATGTGGATGAATAGATCTACCACCGGATTTGATGCTGCCAAAGCACCAGTAGTAACCATGTTCAATGAATATTTTGGAGGAGGTATGTCGAGCATTGTATTCCAAACAATCCGCGAATCAAAGGCTTTGGCCTACTCAACATATTCTCGTTACAATACGCCAAGCAAACAAAAAGATCCTTATTACATAGTTGCTTACGTTGGCACACAGGCAGATAAATTCAACGATGCCGTGCCGGCCATGAATGAATTGCTTAATAAAATGCCTAGAACAGACAATGGTTTTGAATCGGCAAAAAATTCTATTTTAAATGCCATCGAAACCGAAAGAACCAATGATGCCAATATCATTTTTGCTTATGCTGCTGCTCAAAAATTAGGTTTAAACTATGATTTGAATAAAGATATTTACCAAAAAGTTCCACAACTATCTTACACAGATATTGAAAATTTCCAAATCAATAATTACACCAATAAGCCTTTTACCTATTGCATCATGGGTTCTCAAGATAAATTGAAAACGGCTGATTTAGAAAAACTAGGCAAGGTACAAGTACTTACCCTTGAAGAAATTTTTGGCTACTAGATTTGAGTTAAGAATTAAGAGTGTTTAGGTAAGAGTGTTGAATTATT
>JBILJL010000077.1:0-9003 GCA_044377255.1 Bacteroidia bacterium | reverse complement strand
AATAATGGTCAATAACATATATTTTGAAACCTCAGCTTTTGCATTTCTGTGTCCTGCTTCTACTGCCAATACCATAGTAACCGAACTCAAGATGAGGATGAAAGTCATTAAGCTAACAAAAAACAATGGTAAATGAATCCCATGCACAAAAGGGAAATGGTTAAACACCAATTCCGGAGAAGGCCAATGATCTTGTACAAAGTATTTTGTTTTTTCAACCATTTCTTGCACAAAATCATGTGATAAATGATCAAATGGTTTTACTACCAAATTGTGAATTGGCGATTGAAAGCTGTAACGGATAAATCCGTATGCAATCAGCAAGGATGAAAAGGTAAAGGCATCTGAAAGTAAGAAGAGCCACATCATTAACTTTCCGTAGCTTACGCTAAATGGTGATTTGCCGCCACCCCAATTAAACTTTCTCTCTGTGCTCAAAGTGTTTGTAGCCATTTTAGAATTATGATTGTTTTAAATTATTAATTATCTGTAAAGGTAAAGGAATAGGTATAAATAAATCCATAATATGCCAATAAAATGCCAATAGGTAACACACATATTTAAATACAAAAGTGCGTTTTGGTGAATTTTATTGAGGAATGAATTAATGACCATAATGAAAATAAACAAGGCTCCACATATTACGTGAAATAAATGAACCCCCGAAATTACATAAACAAATGAATTGGATGGGTTAGAGAAAGCAAAGAACACATTGTCTGCAATTAATTGCTTCCATGCATACCATTGGCCAAAACAAAAACCAACTCCCAATAAAAAGGCTAGGGTCAAAAAAGATTTAAGGATAACAAAATTATTTTTCTTTGCAGCACTATAGCTTAGTTGCATAAATACCGAAGAAAGAATAATCATCAAGGTATTCCAAGCAAACATAGAAGGCAGATTAAATATCTCCCAGTTACCTTCACCTCTTCTAACAATATAGGCACTGGTAAAACCGGCAAACAACATTAAGCTGGCAACAATTAGTAACCAAAGCACAAATTTCTTTGGGTTAATTACATAATTGGCTTCTTCGCTATTTTTTATAATTGAACTTTGCATGTTATATTTTATCAAATAAATAAGCTAATTGAACCAATGGCAGGTAAATAAACGAGGCAAACATTAATTTCTTGGCATCTGCCATTTCGCAGCTCCTAAATAGTTTGTAAGAATAATAGCTGAGCATCAATCCTCCTAATGCCCCAACCACTGCTGATGGAATACCACTGATACCATATTGATACGGCAACATACCAATAGGAATTAACACCAAACTAAATGTTAAGGCCTGAAATGCAGTACCCTTATCTCTACCTGGTGTAGAAGGAAGCATCTTAAAACCTGCTCTTTTATAATCATCATCTAATATCCAAGCAATGCTCCAAAAGTGAGGAAACTGCCAGAAAAATTGAACCCCAAATAATATAATGGCAGGCATGGTAATAGTTCCAGATACAGCTACCCAACCCAATAAAGTTGGTATGGCACCAGGAAATGCACCTACAAATACAGACACTGGCGAAATTCTTTTCAGCGGAGTATAAATAAAAGCATAACTCATCAAGGCTCCTAATGCCAACCAGCCTGATAATGGGTTCAAATAGTAACGAATAATAAATACACCCACTATTCCCATCAGCGTACAAACGATAGAAGCCTCCGTTACACTCATTCTGTTGGTTGCAACTGGCCTATTGGCTGTGCGCAACATGAGTTTATCAAAATCCTTTTCTATAACCTGGTTAATGCCATTGGCAGCTCCGGTAACAAAAAAACCTCCCAAGGCAAGCATAGCAGCATTGAACCAATTGATGGCGCCTGCACTAGCAGTCAAAAATGTTACCACAGATGAAAATACCACCAAGAAAGTCAAACGAAACTTAACCAATTGGTTATAGTCGCTCGCCTTTGCCCTGAGGTAACTTACCTGTGCAACAGTTTCATTGTTATTTATCGTATTTATTTCCACGTTTTAAACGCCTTCTTTTTTAATTTTTGTTTTTGTTAACACCAAAATTGCAATAAAAATTTGCATGCCTGCTGTTAAACTTCCCAATGTTAGGTGGATACTTTGAAACTGTTTTGGAAAACCTAAATTAGCCAAAACCGCTCCTGTCAATGCTTGAGTACTCATCAATAATACCAAGGCCAAAGAAGCTTTGTATAAAATTGAGTTGCGTTCAAACAATTTTTTGAATTGAATCATTAAAAAAGCACTCAACCCCAAGTTTAGTATACTCCAGCTTCTATGTGCTTTAAATATCAATCCCAATTCTTCAGTCCATAACCAACGGTTGTCAAACCTTTGCGCTACTTCATCAACGGCTTCTCTTACTTGTGTGCCACTTACGGTTTGAACCAATGAAATGAATAAGCTAAGAAAAATTAAACTCTTCAATGGTGCATAATCAAACTGCTGCTCAATTATAAAATCCTGACTTGCCGTAATAGTATATATCAGCAATGCAACAATAACCAATGCAATAAGCATGTGGATGCTTACCATATATGCTGCTAAGTCGCTAGATACAACCTTTGCGCCAATCCAACCTTGAATGCCAACCAAGATAAAGGCTAAAAAACTTAGCCAGAATATCTTTTTGTTGTTACTCTTTAGGTAGGGTATTGCAAATACAACCGTCAATAAAATAAATAAACCAATTACAACTCCTACCAACCTGTTGTAGTATTCTGTCCAGGTTTTAAAGGCGTCAAAATCAGCTATCTCTTTTCCAACAACTGCAAATTTTGTTTTATAATCCGCGGGCAGCTCGCTCACATCGGTGGGAGGGATAAATTGTCCAAAACACTTTGGCCAATCTGGACATCCCATACCACTTCCTGTGCTACGCACCAATCCACCTATAAATATGAGAAAGAACACTGCCGCTATGGTTAATATACCAAAGCGTCTAAATCTATTTTGTTTTTTTATATCAATCACAATTTCAATTATGAATTATGAGTTATTAATTCATAACTCATAATTTTTTAAGCTTCTGCTGATGCTGCGTAGTTTCCACTTGTAGGCAATCCTACAGCTTCTTCCATGCAATCTGTTTGTCCTTCATCAGGAACATTCTGAGGAATAAAATCTTGCTCAGCTCCTGGCTTGCTGTAGTCGTATGCCCAACGGTAAACATGAGGAATTTCTCCAATCCAGTTACCGTGGAAGTGTTCAACAGGTGCAGTCCATTCAAGGGTGTTTGAATCCCAAGGATTTTGAGGAGAGCGCTTACCTTTAAATATGCTATAAAAGAAATTAGCTAAGAAAATTACTTGCGCTAAACCTCCTAATAATGCAGCTATGGTAATAAATTGGTTCATATCAACAAACACATTGAATTGGTCATAAGCTGTATTTGCATAATACCTACGCGGCACACCAGCCAATCCCATAAAGTGCATAGGGAAAAATACACAATATGCAGAAATAATGGTTAACCAAAAATGTATATGGCCTGCAGTATCATTCATCATTCTACCAAATAATTTTGGATACCAATGATAAATACCTGCCATCATACCAAAAATTGCGGCACTACCCATTACCAAATGGAAGTGGGCAACCACAAAATACGTATCATGTAAATTGATGTCTAATGCTGCATTACCTAAATAAATACCTGTTAATCCACCAGAAATAAAGAAAGATACCAAGCCAATTGCAAACATCATAGCAGGAGTTAATTTTAAATTTCCTTGCCATAAGGTAGCCAAGTAATTAAAAGTTTTAACTGCTGATGGCACTGCAATAATTAATGTACCCAACATAAATACTGAACCTAAGAATGGGTTCATACCGGTAATAAACATGTGGTGACCCCAAACAATAAATGATAGCACTCCAATGGCTAAGATTGAACCGATCATTGCACGGTATCCGAAAATTGGTTTACGAGCATTGGTTGCAATTACCTCAGAGGTAATTCCTAAGGCTGGTAACAAAATAATATAAACCTCTGGGTGACCTAAGAACCAGAATAAATGTTGGAACAAAATAGGTGAACCACCTGTACGCTCAATGCCACCGGCAAATTCTGCTACAATTTCAGATAAGTAAAATGAAGTTCCAAAGCTACGGTCGAATACCAATAACAATGAACCACCCAATAAAACTGGGAACGATAATAAACCCAATATTGCTGTAACTAAAAATGCCCATATGGTTAAAGGTAAACGAGTCATTTTCATACCTTTTGTTCTCATATTTAAAATAGTAGCAATATAATTGATACCTCCTAAGAGTGCAGAAGCAATAAATAAAATCATCGCCACTAACCACAAGGTCATACCTGTACCAGAACCTGGTATGGCTTTAGGCAAGGCCGAAAGTGGCGGATATACTGTCCAACCTGCAGAGGCAGGACCACCATCTACGAATAATGAGAATAATAAGACACATGACGACGCAAAGAAAAACCAATAAGACAACATGTTCATAAAAGGAGAAGCCATATCTCTGGCACCTACTTGTAGCGGAATTAAAAGATTTGAAAAGGTTCCACTTAAACCTGCTGTTAATACATAAAATACCATGATGGTACCATGTATCGTAATTAAAGCCAAGTAAAAATTTGGATCAAGCTTGCCATCTTTTCCCCAATGTCCTAAAATGCCCTCTAAGAAAGGGAAGGTCATGTCTGGATAGGCTAATTGTAAACGGAATATCATAGACATCAACATTCCTATGGTACCCATAATGATACCTGTAATTAGGAATTGTCTTGCAATCATTTTGTGGTCCATGCTAAAAACATACTTCGATAAGAAGGTGTCTTTGTGGTGTTCATGTTCCTCGTGGTGGTTGTCAATATTGTGATCGCTCATATATAGATTAGGTTATTATTTTTGTCAGTAATAAATTATTTTAATGCAACAGTTTTGTTTTTTACTTTATTGGCTACCAAAACATTCTGGCTGTTAATCCATTTTTGGTATTCTTCTTTGGTATCAATGACCACCTTCATTTTCATTCTATAATGGGCACTGCCACAAATTTTGTTACATAGTAATACATAATCAAAGCCAGGTTTGTTCATTTTAGTTCTCATTTCTGCTGTTGTAACAGTAGGTGTGAAAGAAAACTTAGTAGGTAAACCTGGTACCACGTTCATTTGAACACGGAAGTGAGGTAACAATGCACTATGAATTACATCTTTAGCACGGAACGCCAAATCCACTGGTTGATTAACTTCTAAATGCAATTCGTTGGTAACAACATCGTCATATGCGTTCACGTCATTGGTATCAACACCTAAGGCATTCATTACCCCAACTTGGCGGAAATTATGCGCACCTAATTTGTTATCTGTCCCGGCATAGCGGGCATTCCATCCGAATTGGTAAGCAAAAAGCTCAATTTTACGCGCCTTTGGGTCATTATGATTGGTCATGTGGTTCCAAGTAATTAAACCACGGATAACCAAAACTGTTAACACAATAGCCGGAATAATAGTCCAAAGTAATTCAATTTTGTGGTTATCAGGATAGTACAATGCTTTACGTTTGCCATCTGATTTATATTTAAAACCATACCAGAATAACAATACTTGGGTAATAACAAATACAATTCCAGTTAAAACCAATGTTATCATAAACATGCTGTCGTATTCTACACCATGTTCAGATGCTGGTCCAGCTTCAAATACAGTTAGTGGACCATGAACTGCAAACTCCCAAACAGTGGCCAATAAACCTATTATCAAAAATGCCATCATCAATATACCATTTGTTTTATTCCAATTTACAACTGGTTTACCTTGAATTTCTCCAATTCTGCTGAGGATTTTAAATACCTGAGAAATAATTACAATCAATAAAATACCAATAACCATTAACATCCAATTGATGTTTGATTCTTGGTTATTGTTTGCAGCAGTATCATTGCCAGCTGCGGGCATTGTACCTGCTGTTTGAGGAACTGCTGCCGGTGCTTCGCTTTCTGCTTTTACATAGGCTAATATTGATTTAATTTGGGTATCAGTTAAAGATTCAAACGAGGTCATAATACTCTCATTGTTTTCTTTATATACTTGAACAGCTTCAGGATCACCACTTTTTACCATGGCTTGAGAGTTTTTAATCCATTTAATAAGCCAAGCTTCTTTTCTGCGCTTATCAACATCTTTAAGTGCTGGACCAACTACCTTGTCTTTAATGGCATGACAGGCAGTACAATTGGCGGTAAAAAGGGTTTTGCCTTCTTCAACAGTTTGAGCCGATAGGCTCTGGTTAAAAGAAAACAAAACTGTAACGAGGAATGTGATTTTAAAGAACAGATTGCGAATCTTCATTTTTTTAGCTTTTGGTTGATTACAGTTTTGGTTAAAATGCGGTGCAATATAGTGAAGTAATTTTTTTGTAAAAGACGTTTTTTTCTACAATTGAAATATTTATAATTTTAACAAGCATAAGGCTTATAAAGATTTCACTTCTATAAAAGATGACAGAAATTAGCTTATTTTTTTTTAGGAACTTGATTCATTGGGGTTTTGTAAATAATTGCGGAATCTAATTTGCCTGAATTTCCTGCATTTTCGTTCGAATTTATGGGTGAGTTGTCATTTTTTGAGGTTGTTTTTGGTATCAAAATATTTTTATATTTTATTGAATCTTGTTTGGTTAGGGGTCTAATTTGCATAATGCTATCTAATGATTTTTGAGCTGGACTTATAAGTTTGGCAGGCAAAGCAGCAACAATTGGCATTGGTATATTGCTTGGGACAATTCTAGCACCATAATCAGTGGTTTCTTTTAATTTTGGCGCTACATAAACCAATTTATTATTTTTGCTGAACGCAATATCTCTGATATTTAGATCTGAATAAACAGATTTCGACACTAACTTTCCTGTTTCAACTTCCCAAATATATATGGCGCCATCATTGCATCCAGTTACGCAATATTTGCTATCATCTGTAAATGCCACTGCTGTTATTTTCCAACTATCAACTTTTAGCACTTGGGTTGGTTTCCAAGTCTTTAAATCCCAAATTCTAGCTGTTTTATCGTTTGAACCACTGATTAAAAACTGGTTGTTTGCGCTAATAGCCAATGCATTAACTACATCAGTATGTCCATCTAATGTTTTTAATATTTTTCCACCAGCTAAGGCAATTACCTTTATTTGTTTATCACTGTGGGCTATAAAAATATTTGCCGATGTAGGGGATAAACAAATATCATTGATTGTATTGCCTGTCATGTAGTATTTTATGGCTTTTTTGTTTAAAACATCCCAAAGCATTAATCTACCTTCTTTATCGCCGCTAAATAAAAATTTGCCAGTACGGTCAAAAATCAATGAAGTAACTTGAGCTAAATGGCGGTTGTTTAAATCTTCAATCAATGGAATGAATTTGTACATTGAGTCATAAAGCCTGATATTCATGTCACTGCCTCCGCTAGCCATCATGTTTCCAGAAAGGGTGTAGGCAATTGCGTTAATTGGGGCTGTGTGGCCAATTAATTTTTGAACCAATTTATAAGGACTATCTGTATTGTATATCAATACTTCATTGTTCCAACCTGCTACCGCAAGCCTCTTAAGCTTCAATGGACTAACAGCCAAAACATTTAGATCATTATTTGCATCAGCTAAAACAATTGGCTTTGTACCAGTTTGTTCTTGCGAAAAGGCAGAGATAGAACTAATTAATAGAACATAAAATAGGAGATGTTTTATCATCCTGCAAAAGTAAGGAAATTAGAATCTAAATAGGAAATAGATTCTCAGTAATTTTTTCTACAACAAGAATTTCAGTAAAACTATAATAAATCCATACAGGAATGTGGCCAAAATGACCCCTCTGGCCGATAAAAGGTGATAGAAATGTATGTATAAATAAAATATGCCAAGATTAATTACACAACAAAGGCTCAATAAGGGCGATAGTAATTTTTCTTTTACGGAAAGGTCTAAAAAGGCATGTAATTCGTAACTGGTAAAATTAAAGTAATAGAATCCTAATATGCCTATACTAGGGGCCAATAGCCCAATTAAAAATCCTATAACGGCATTATCTTTTAAGTTAATTTTCATAGTCAATATTCCACTGGGTAATAATAGCAATTGCATTATGGGCAGTTAAATCAAATTGAACTGGCACAATAGAAGCATAGCCGTTTGCCAGAGCCCATTCATCCGTATCCTCCCCTTTGTCGTAATTTACAAATTTGCCAGTAAGCCAATAATATTTTTTTCCATTTGGGTCATGCCTTTCATCAAAATCTTCCTCCCACATAGCTATTGCCTGCCTGCAAACTTTTGTTCCTTTAAACGTTTCAATAGGCACTTTTGGTATATTTACATTTAAGAGAACACCAATTGGTAAGCCATTGGAAATTACATTTTGGGCAACCGAACTTGCTATTTTAGCTGCCAAACTAAAATCGGCATCAATAGAAAAATCACATAAACTAAAACCCACAGCTGGAATTCCCTCTATGGCTCCTTCCATTGCAGCGCTCATTGTGCCGCTATAAAGAATATTGATAGAACTGTTTGAACCATGATTAATGCCAGACACCAATAAATCGGGTTTGCGATGCAGAACTTTATCTACCGCTATTTTTACACAGTCTGCGGGTGTTCCACTGCATTGATAAGATACGATGTCTCCATACAATTTTGTTTTTTCTAGGCGCAATGGCTTGCTAATAGTTACTGCGTGACCCATAGCGCTTTGCGGACTATCAGGTGCAACAATTACCACCTCACCTAAATGTTTTACCGCTTCAACCAAGGCTTTTATGCCTGGGGCAGTGATACCGTCGTCGTTGGTTACTAAAATTAATGGTTTATCCTTCATTTCTTGTGAGCGAAACTAGCATTTATAATTAGAATATAAAATTATGAAATAATGAATTAGAATGGGGCTGGGTTAAAATTATCGTGACCTTCCTCTTCTTCATTTAATTTAGAACTGATTGTAATAAAACCAGGGTTATCGACCAAGAAATCATTGTTATTTTGTAAATAGGTATCTTCCATTA
>JBILJL010000076.1:0-9074 GCA_044377255.1 Bacteroidia bacterium | reverse complement strand
ACACTTATTTTAGCACGCATAACCGGTTTCGCTCAACCGGAGTTTCATGGCTTGGCCTGCGGCCACCACGAAACTCTAGCTGTTATAAGCTGGCCTTCTTTCGTCTGTCCTTGCAAACCATTGTCGTTGTTGAGTTGTCGTGTCATTGAGTGTCGGCTGTGCGTTGCGTTTTTTAATTTTTTTGAAGCGTTGGAAAAAATATTTGAAATTCTTTTTTGGGTCGGAGAGGTGGAAGCTCTTTTGCAATTTTTGGGCTGTGCATTGGCTTGTGCGAATTGCAAATGTGCTTACACCTGTGCGATGGCTTTATTTGTCGTCAATTAGTTTTTTTAGTTGGTCGCAATATACTTCTAATGTTTTGTTCACTTCAATCATTGAATCTGTCAGTTCTTTAAATTTTGAATATCGTTTTTGTATTTCTTGAGGGCTTATATCTGAATCAATTTCCTTCTTTAATTCCTTGTCATACCATTTCCTAAATTCAGCCTGATAGGTCGTTAAATGTGCTCTTAACCCATCGTTCAATATTTCGATTGTTAAGTCAACAAGTTTTTTTGTGCTTTCATTGTCCACAAGATAGTCGCCTGGTAAATTTTTAATTTCTTCACGAATTGCCTTGAACATTGAATACCAAGAATTGTAAACTTCAACTAAAACATCTTTATCAACATCAATTGGAATGGCGGCTTTCCTTGTAACAAGTTCGATGTAAATTCTATGTGCTACATATAAATTTTGATAGCTTCTTTTAATTTTCTGGTTGTATTTAAAAAGACCAGTATTGATTTCAAAACTTGTTTCCTGAACGAAAATATTTTGAAGCTTTGACTTAATTTTCTTTTGGTAAATGATATACAATACAATCAGACATACTATTCCAGCTAAGAAATACCAATCTGTTTCAATGATTAAAGCAGGTTTCTTATAATCAAAGACTGTTTTTATTATGACTGCTGTTGAATCGTTCATTTTACCAGTTGTCGCTTGTTCTATTGTTTACAAAGTGAGGATATGAATTATCAGGAAGAATTGTTTTCCTGTCTAAAAATGCCTTGTGAATCCATTGCTGTAATTTAATTGGGTCGTTTGTCCAATTGTATAAGTGAGCAAATCTTTTGTTTTCGTCTTTCCAATTATCATACAGTCTTGGTGGAATTGTTTTTGGGTTGAATTTATTGCCTTCTCCCATTGGATAAGAAGGAAGAAAAATCCCAATTAATCCTGAACGTGGATTTTTTGCTGTATCACGAATACTTGAACTTATTTCCCAGTCAACGTGCTTACGTTGCCAAGTATTTGCACCAATCAATACAATTGTTACAGTTGAAATTCGTAAATATTCATCTCTGATTTTTTGTCGAACGGTGTCCGTTTGAATATTTGTGTCAATATCACCAATCTGAACGGATTTACTTACCATCACTTCGTGATGATTTGCAAAGAATTGCTCAAAATTGTTTCTGTAAGTTTGGTCAGGCTCTGTATGATGATAGCTGACGAAAACATTGTGAACATCGTTTGCCATAGTTGCTTTATTTAATATTTACTTCAATTATTTTACTTGTATCAATTCCTAAAATGTCAACCACTTTTACCATTACCTTATATTTCCCTGTTTTCTTGTATTCGTGGGCTATACTTGTAAATTCAAGTGTTGGTGTTTTCTTGGTGCGGAAACTTTGCCACTCGTTTTCAAACAAATAGTTACCACTCCATTTTTCTTCTATTTCGCCTTTGTCGTTTTTTACTTTGATGATTTCTTTTTTGTCTTCGTAATTAAAATCAATTGCCCAATAGTCAATCCAATCGAACCAGTTTATTGTTAGAACAGTTCGAGTAATAATGCCATTTTTATCTTTTTCAATTTTGAAAATTTGTCCGTCTTCAATTACTACTTTGCTTCCTGCTCTCATTGATTGTTGCAGTTCTTCAATATCGTCTTGGGTGTAGTGAGTAACAAAGTCAGTAAGTTCAATTGTAATGGATTTGCCATTTACTTTTTCTTTGGTGTTTAGGTAAGCTACATCAAAGAATTTCACTTGTCCTTTTTCAACTGCTCGTTTGTCAAAAACATCTTTTGGAATATATTTCAATGTTACGGAAACACCTTTCTCTTTGAGTTCTTGAATGAATTGTGGAGTTAATCCCATTTCAAATTCAAAGCCCAGAACATCAACTTGGGTATAAAGTTTTTGACGACATTCTTCAAAAATATCCATCAAACGGCTTTGTGTTACTGGCACATCTAAAGGACCGACATTTACAAAACGACCCGCTTTACTGCCGTGCAATGTGCTGTGTCCATCTATACGTTTTGCTTTGTAGGCTTCCAAGATTAAATCAACATACAAATCTTCTTTGGCTTTGCGTTTTCCGTTAGTAAGGTCGTCCATAAAAAACTGGCGTTCATATTTACCAAGGTTGAGCAATTCAAAAGCCCTAAAATCTTTTCCGCTTTCTTGCAACTCTCTTTGCACACCAATTAAACGCTTTCTTGCGGTGTGAACAGAAAATCTGCCTAAATCTGTTGTAATCCATTTACGCGCTAATTTTTCTGCTACTGCTGCGGTTGTGCCGCTACCACAAAAGAAGTCTGCCACTAAATCACCTTCATTGCTACTTGCTTTGATAATTCGTTCTAATAATGCCTCTGGCTTTTGAGTTGGGTAATTCAAATATTCTCCTGTATTATTTACAGTTTGAAATCCAATAATATCATCCCAAACGCTTGAAATTGGTCTTCCCTTTGAAGTATCAAGATATACTCTTCTTTCTGTTCTATCATTATTGTAATAAACCTTGTATTTCAGACCTGTTTCTGCGTCTGTTTTATCATAACGTTTAATTGTTCTTTCGTCTAAGTCCGAAAATTGTTTATTGAAAATAAGATTATCTGATTTACTATAAAATAGTATTGTATCGTGTGACCTAATCCAATTGTTTGCTTGGCTTTTAAAACCAGACGATGTTTCTATAGACCAAATAATTTCTCTCTGAAAATTTCCTTGACCGAAAATATCATCAAGAACCATTCTCATTATTGGAGAAACCCTCCAATCAATATGCACATAAATGCTCCCGTCCTTAGCCAAAAGGTTGTGCATTAACTTCAGTCTTTCATACATCATCGTTAAGTAGGAAGAAACTCCTTTACCCCAAGTATCTCGATAAGCTATTTCCTCAATAATACTTTGCTTTTTTTCAACAGTTTCATCTGCAATTTGAATGTCAAATCCAAAGTCTGCACCAACTGCGAATGGTGGGTCGATATAAATGAGCTTTAAGCCTCCTTCTTTTTCAATTTCATCTCTAATCGGCCCGTTTGCTAAAGAGGAAAGAATAAGTTTGTTGTCGCCCCAAATCAATTTGTTTGTCCAGCCTTTGAGTTGCCTACCTCTGAAATCGGTTTCAAACATAGAAAATGTATCACCCTCCTTTTTAGCTTCTTTTCTTGGCTCGTCAATATGTTCAATGCTATGGAAAGGCAGGGCAATGTTTGTTGTATCTTCTTTTCTGCCGTTCCAAAAAAGAAATACATCTTCTTCGTCAGCAAAAAGTTTATAGATAAATTCTTTAGGCAGTTTTTCGCCTACTTTAATCAGTTCAATAATTCTGTTTTTATCGGTATCGTTCAAATTCATTACGCTTCTTTGTTTTCAGTTACTTTAAAAATTTTGGTTACATCACGGAATGACTTTAAATCATTCTTTACTTCTTCCCACTTCTCTTGTTTTACATATACTGCTGTATAAGTGTATTCCTTCTGTGCGGTGTTTATGTCTTTGCACCAAGTAGCAAGGCGTTGTATTTTGCGTATATCGTCTAAATCTTCACGTCCTTTAGTTTCTAAAATATAAAATGTGGTTGGCGATGTTTTGATAAAGAAGTCGGGAAAGAACGAAGCAATATTCCCATTCTCTTTTTGGTATTCTATGCTAAAGTTTACACCACCTTCGCCAAATGTGTTTTTTGCAAATGAAACAACATCATCAAACCTACTTTCGCAGAAAGAGGAAAATTCCAATTCAAAAGGATTGTCGCCTATGATTTTATTGAAAACAGATTTCTTTGGAACAAGGAAAGGTTGGTTTTCTGCAACCTTTGGTTTTGTTAGTTTCAGAGAAATAAAATTTTTTACTTCTGCTGTTCCTTTATCTGTTATGGTTAGTTCGTCAATGGCTTTTTTGAAAGTGGTTTTCAGAATTTCCTTTGGATGAATTTCAGAAAGGTTTCTCATTGTTTGTGGGTCACTTAGTTCAACTTCCTTTGTAAAGAGTTGGTATTTGATAAAGCTTTCCACTTTTGGGTAAAGAATATTGAAACCACTTACTAAACGACTGTCTTTTAAAATGGCAGAAGTAAAAAAGCCAATTACATTTCTGTAATCGGGTGTTGTGTCTTTAAATACTGTTTTATGTGAAAAATCTCCGTCAATGTCATTGAAAACAATTTCTTTCAATTCATCGCTATTGAATTTTTTCTGTATTACTTTTTCGTTTTTGAATTTGCTAACATCAATAAATTCAAGGTTTTTAAACTCCCTGTAAATTCTTGGGCTCATTTGAGGAATAGGAATATCCAAAGAATCTAAATCTTTATTTGGGTTTTCCTTATCCACCTCCACAATTACAGGGGATTTGCCTTTAGAACCTTTGCCCATTGGGCTGTATTGAAATTCTACACCTTCCGTTTTTAAGCTCTCAACAAATTCTAAAAACGCTGGTGTTCCAACTACAACTAATTTTTCGGGCATATCCAACGAAAACATTTTTCGCAAACCTCTACCAATTGTTTGCTCGGGAAGGATTTTAGAATCAGCACCAAATGGGCGAAGCCCAACAATGGTGGTTACATTTCTAACATCCCAACCTTCACGAAGCATTAAAACCGAAACAACGGCTTTGTATGGCGAATGGTCTTTATCTATTTCGTCTGCCGCTTTTCTTAATGCTTCTAATTCTTCTTTGTCTTTTTTGCTTGATGCAGTTTCTTTTATTTCGCCCGAATTATTGGTGTGAATAGTCAGCACCGAATTTTTCATTGAAGGATAATTGCTTTCCAAAAATGCAGCTGCTTGGTCTGCTTCTTTGGTGCTCATTGTCATTATAAATAGGATAGGAGTTTTATGATTTTTGAGTTCTTCATATTGCTGTTCCCATTCCAAATAGCCTAAATGAATATAATCGCGGTAGCGTTCTACAAAGTCGGAAGAATCTTTTTCTTGAATTTTTTGTCTTGATGCTTCGTCAGGCAATACAGGCGACTTTACAACATTTTGTTTGATAGCTTCAACCAAAGGATAATCGCAAATGGTTTGAACGAAAATTGCACCGTTGTTATGTTTAGGTGTTGCTGAAAAATCGGCTTGCAAACTAATTCCGTTTCCGTTTTTTAATTTCAACTTATTGCTTATGTCTTCAATATTTTGAAACCATCTTAATGAACTGTCGTGAATGTGATGTGCTTCATCATTTAATACAACTAAATCTTTTATTTTATCGCTTCTTAAGATTTTCCCTAAATCCAACCCTTTTGAAGTGTCAGCATCAGGCTTTGGTTTTACACCAAGAAAAGTTGTTTCAAAATTTTGTTCAGGCTCTTCATTAAAACCTACTCTGTGGGTATTTGTAAGGAAAATGTTTCCCGATTCTGTTATTGGTTTAAGGTCATCTTGAATATGAAGCGTTAATTGAAAATCATTTTTCCAGTCTTTGTCGTCATAGCCATTGTCAGGAAAAAACGGTTCATCAAAAAACATTTTAAGTCCGTCAAAGTCCTTGCGTAAACGATTTAAAACAATAATGTTTGGAGCAATTACTAAAAAGTCTTTTGAAAGTGTGCTGTCTGCTTCGTAAAGTTTATGAAAGTAAGACCATACTAAAGTTAAACCCATTACTTTAGTTTTTCCTGCACCAGTCGCCATTTTAATTACATATCGTGTCCAGTTTTCGTCAAACATACCTGTGCTGACACGTTGCGAAGAGTCAAATTTCATTAACTCGTATTTGTCTTTGGCGTTCGCTACTTCATAGAGGTAAATTATTGATTCTATGGCTTCACGTTGAGAAAAGAAAAAACTGAATTTTGTCTGCCCAATAAGATGTTCCTGATTAAACCAAAAGTTCAATAAAGATTTTGAAGTTTCAGAAGCACCTTTGTAATCTTCTTCTCTCCACTTGGCAACAGCAAGTCTGATTTTGTAAACCAAAGGTGGCAACAACTTTTCATAGGCATTTTGAAAAGCGTCCATTTGGCTTTGTGTCGGTGCCCACCTTTCATTTGGTGTCAGTATTTTAAACGGGTCTGATAACTTCATTTACTTATTTTCTTTCGTTTCAAAGTTAATATTTATGTCGGTGCGTTGGCAAAAAAGTGGCTCTTTTGGTTTTGCGAAGGGTCGGCTTGTGTGTCGGGCAAAACCAAATGTGCCACTTGTGCGGCTGGTAAAGAATTTCAAAATATTTTGTGCGGTGGAAAAAAAATAAAAAACATTGGGTCGGGCAGCGTGTCGGAATGATTGCTGTCCAGTTAGAATATGTTCAATATGTTGGTCACTTGTCAAAATGGTTTGTCTTTGTTAATTCGTTTATGTTTTTAGTCGTCTGTTTGTTGATGCACTGTCGTCTTTTAGGCTTGCTTATAACGATTTGAAGATTGGCGATGGGCGGGCTTTTCAGAACAAAAGTTTGTTCGGAGCTGTGAACTTTCGGCTACCTCAAAACTGTCAAGCGGAGACGAAACCCAGCCTATTGCCAATGTGCTGTTAGGCGTATGTGCTTCTTCTGTCTGCAAGTAATGACTATTAAATGCAAGTGATCCCAAAGTCAGTAATGATATTTTCTGTTTTATCTTCTTCTATTTGAATTGTCGAAAAGTCATAAGCATTGCTATATCCAGTATAAAGTTTTAGTTCACTTTTAAAATCTTCAGGAAATGCTTCAAAAAGTTTTTCAATTTTGTCTGTTCTTTGCTGTGAAATTGCATCTGTTTTAGCAATACTTGCGGTCATTTGTGAGAGTGAACCATTACTTGGAAAGTCATTACTACTTTTTTGACAAAGACTGTCTAAAACATTAATTTCATCTAATTGAGTTTTGTATTTCTCAATATCGAAACCAAATAATTGCTTCATTTTGTCTCCATAAATTTTGAAATTACTTAAATGTCTATCAGGGCAATCAGTTGCATTTTTTGAACGGACAACAAGCAAATAGGTACCAGGAAGAATTTTCTCTATTTTATAGTTTCCCTGAACATCAGCTGTTGCTTCAAATTTTAAATTTCCACGAATTGTATCAATTGAATATAAAGTAATTTCTGCACCAGCGTCTGCTTTATTTCCAACAAAGTTGTTGTATTTCCAATAAGCATTTCCCGTTAATGTTCCATAGTCACCATTAATACTTTTTGTATTTGTCTTATTCACTTTCAGGTCTTTGTCAAGATAAAATGATATGGTCATTTTTGCTTTATCTTTGTCCGAGTTTGTTATGGTATAAAAGTGAGTGATTTTGTATAATGAAATTTGTTTCGTGTCTGACGTGTCCGCCTTTTCTAATGTATCAAGTTGAGTAAATGAAATAGGTTCGTAACTCTCAGAATTTTTCAAACTTTCTTTAAGATATCTTTTCACAGCAGATTGAGCCTTATCATTTGGAGAGTTTGAACACGAAGCAAAGCACATTGCTATTGCTGTTATAATAATGATGTAAATGGTTTTCATATTTATGTTCATTTTTAAAATTAGTAAAATAATATTTCTGTCTTTAAAGCTTATAGTCTGATGTTTTATTGACATATGTGCTTATCTCTCGAAATTATACTGGTTCTTTAGATTTGTCGTAATTGTCAACGATTTTTAAAAGTGTTTCAGAATGTTTAAAGATGTCGTCTAGAGAATTTATTTCATTTTTAACTTCTTTCTTTTGGTCGTCAAGTGTTACGAAAAACTTTTTACTTCCGTTTAAATAAAGTCTGCAAATTGTCTTGCGGTTATTGTCGTCAAGTAAGATTGCAAAATATGATTGTGCGTCTCTGTGCGTTATTCGTGTAGCACTAATTTTTTGTCGAAGTATGGTTTTAACTATCATAAAACCTTCAAGTTCTTCTTCTGTCGTAACTACTTTTACTTCGTCAAGTTTTGCTTGTTCCAATGCTTGAACTGCTTCTTGTTTCTTAGTTTCTTCGTCTTCCTTTGTCAATGCAGTTTTAAGTCGTTCAGTGATTAGGTCACTAATATGTTGTTGAATAGATTTTTTTGTCAAGTTAGTAAACTGTTCCAAAACTTTTGCAGTTACAACACTAGGGTAAACTTGTCTTGCGAAGTGTTTAACAAAGTCTGGAGTTGGGTTTATTAATTCTTGTTGAATAAGTTGTTTTAACTCGTTCATAAATTTCAATTCACTTGCAGTATTTGTAATGCTATCAGCGTCAAAAACTGACTTATGAAACTTCTTTAATTCTTCAACTTGATTGTCTTTAATTTCATTGATATTAAACTCTAAAAATGGTTTCTCGTCCATTTTGTTTGCTGCCACCAAGTCAGAATAAAAGCGGTAAACAATACCGTTTGTCAAAAGTCCGAACTTGGCTTTTGAAACGTGAAAATAGCGTAAAAGCTGTCCATCGTGTATGTTTAGATTTTGTGCCCAATGTTTGCACTCAATTAAAATGGTCGGTGAGCCGTCCTTGAAAATTGCGTAATCTATTTTCTCACCTTTTTTAAGTCCGATGTCCGAAATAAATTCAGGAACAACTTCAGTCGGATTAAAAACGTCATACCCCAATGCTTGAATAAAAGGCATTATGAAAGCATTTTTTGTAGCTTCTTCTGTCTGAATTTGGTCTTTCAGTTTTGCAACTCTTTCTCCGAGTTGTTTGATTTGGTCTTTAAAATCCATTGTCATTTTATTTATTAGTTTTTACTTTTTTGTCAAAGATAATATTTTGTTTAACGGTCGTCCTAGCATTACGCCTAACAATTCGCTTCCCGAAACCCAGTTTCGGGTGTTACTTGTATTTGGGGACATGCGAAACTGGAGTTTCGCGTGTGACTCATTTTTTGATTTAAAAGG
>JBILJL010000379.1:0-9076 GCA_044377255.1 Bacteroidia bacterium | reverse complement strand
TAAACTGCATCCAATCCATTGAATCTTACATTGGTTACAAATTGGAAATTAGTACCCGTAATTAATACAGAGGTAGCTGCAGGTCCAGAAGTTGGCGTAAACGAAGTAATAGTTGGAGCCAACACCACTGTGTATGTACTTCCGCTTGTTGCGGTACCAGCTGGGTTAGTAACTGTTACAAATCCAGTAGTAGCAGTCAATGGAACAGTGGTTGTAATAGTAGTATTATTTACTATAGTTAACGCAGCAGCAACTCCATTAAATTGAACTTGAGTAGCCCAAGTAAATCCAGTACCAGTAATAGTTACAGCAGAACCTCTGGTTCCAATGGTTGCACTTAAAGCAGTGATGGTTGGAACAGGAATAACTGTGAAAATAGCAGTACTTGTTGAGTTACCAAATGGAGTAGTTAATGAAACGGTACCAGTAGTTGCGCCAACAGGAACAGTTGTGGTAATCAATGTATCATTTACTACAGTGAATACTGGTTGAGCAGTTCCATTGAAACTCAATGCAGTTGCACCAGTAAACAAACTTCCTCTGATACTAACTGCTCCTCCAACTTCTCTTGCATTAGGTGTAAATGATAAAATTGTTGGTGGTGCAGCATTTTCAGTTGCAGTTAAGAATAAGGCAGATACACCAGTTGCAGAAGTTAATCCTGATGTAGAAACAGTTCTTAAACTAGAGTTAACAGAATTTGTAACTTGAGTTGTATAAGTAGGCAATACCAAAGTACCACCAGTATTGTTAGAAACTTTTAAGTTATTCACTGAAGTTACATTAGCCAACAATGCAGGATCATAATTTATAGTAGGACTATAATTATAAGGTGCAGTACCACCGCTTACATCAACACGTAAATATTGGTTCAAATTATTACCAGCAGGTGCGGTACCAATTGTATTTACACCTGAATAGAACAATACTGATGCGGCAGTTGGCGCACTAGCACCCCATGTAATACTTGCTACATTGCGGTTAGCAAATTGATATGTAGTGGTTGTACTTGCAGCAGGAGCACCACTAGCTGCAGCAGCAGGTGGCAATGCAGTTGGAGCTGCGTTTTGTTGGGTTGAACCTAAAGTTAATCCATAACCTAACACTGTTCCTCTAGCAGCATTGTCAAAATCAGAATTTAAATTGTTTATAGCTGAACCAGCAATACCTTTTCCAAAAACATACCATGTTTCTGCGTTGTTGGCTTGAAGTGCTAAGTTACCAGTTGCAGGATTGGTAAATAAATTAGTAAGGTTTAACTGACCAGCACCTGTTCCAGATTGAACAGCATAACTCAATTCATCAGAAGTAGCATTGGTTCTCCATTGTGCAATGGTATTATTAGCTAATCCCCACTGGCCAATAGTAGCTAAATTAGAAGATACCAATAGGTTATAAGCACTTGAGCTTACATTCCAGAAATTATTGGTAGGTGAAACAGTTTGGTTTGCTATTGCATAATGTGATCCAGTACCACCAGTTCTTCTATTTGCAAAAATGTTGTTACGTAAATTCAACCAAGTAGCTTGTTCTAAACCGGTGTTGTTACCTCTTACAAATGCGTAACTATTTTGAGCACCAGCGCCAGAGGTACCCTCAACCAAAATTGAGTTATTAAACAAGTTCATGGTAATTCCACTGTTAGAAGTGAAAACAATAATTCCATTGAATTGGGTATTTGTAGTTTGCCCAGTTCCTAGTGTAATTTGATTGTTTACTACAGTATTATTTACGCTTCCACCAATAATTTGAATTCCATTAACAACAGGTACTGGTGAAATAGTACTTGTGCTGGTTGAAGCATTAGTGATATCAAAAATTCTGTTTCCACTCATGTTAGCATTTTGGCCTGAAGACAAAGCTAAACCAGAAACCATAACTGGAGCAGTACCATTATTCAAACCTCTAATTGCACTAATGGTATTGTTTCTAAACAAAGGAACTGAACCAGCGGCTGTATTACAAAGTAATCCAACGGCTGCACCACCTGCAGTAGTTAAGTTGGTACTATTGGTAGATAAATTAGAGATAATATTATTTGTTACTGTTGGATTACCACCTACGGTTGTGTTCAAGAAAATTCCATAAGTTAATACAGTAGGTTGCGTGCCACTTGCAAATAAATTTGCTACAGTATTGCCATCTACGGTAAAGGTTGGAGAAGCTAAAGCACTAACCCTAGCTATGATACCATAAGTTTGTGAATTTGAGTTATTGGTGATACTTCCAGCAACGGTAGTACTACCAATTAAATTATTATTTAAACCGAGCAAAGTACCTTGTTGAACATCAATTCCATAAATCTGAGCCGACAAAGCAGGCGCATCTATGAATATACCCTGAATCCTATTTCCAATAATAGAGATATTATTGGTTCCAAAATATAAAATACCTGTATGCAATGTTTGTTGTCTGAAAATGATACTATTTGTAATGGTTGGGTGGCCAATTTGATTTCCTAAGGCCAATGACCCACCAACAACAGTATTACCTGCCTGACATCTAATTGCAATAAACTGATTGAAACCAGTTTGATTGGTAAAATTAATATTCTGAATGGTGTTATTCTGAATCAAGGTATTTGCAGCGTTTCCAACACTTGTAACAATGCCACTGAATCCAACAGTTTGATTAACTGTCCAAGCATTTCCCGAAGCATTGGCAGCTGATCCACCTATAAAGTTACCCGAGATCACATTTCCACTTGAGAATGACCCTGGCACCATATTGATAGCAAATTGATTACCACTTACATTGGTATATATTGGCAAGTTATAATAAAAATGGTTTGTAGTAACTCTTAAACCATCTCCACCGTTACCTGCCATAACATATCCATTTAACAAGAAATTAGAAACTTCATTGTTTGATACAACTATATTGTTGTGGTAAACATTGGCATTTCCTAATAAATAAATACCATTTTGCGGAATACCTGCAGGCAATATTGCAGTAGTATTGTTGGTAATGATATTGTTATTTAAAGTATCAAAAGTACATGGTACGGTTGCCAATGTTCCTGCTCCAACTCTAAACTCAATACCAGCATTTGCAGCAGAAGTATTTCCGTTTTCAATAATGGTATTATTAATCAAGACACCAGTTGCACTATTAACAATAATATTTACACCAGCATTATTGGTATTTCTAATCAACAACATACGTTGTGTATTAGCTCCGCCAGTTGGCACACCAGTAATTTTAATTCTGTTTGAACCATTCAATGCGATGATTCTCGCACCAGAACCTTCAACAATACGAGGAGTAACTGTTCCAGCATTTGGTCTAATTGTAACTGAAAAAGTTCCAGCTCCAACACCATCTTCTGCTAATTGATTCAATTGAACAGTTCCAGGTTCAGTTAAGTTCGAAGTAATCTCAGCAGAAATATTACCACCTAAAGTTCTAGAGTTTAAGAAATCAAATAAACCACCAGTTCCAGTAAGTGAGGTATATGTTTGTCCAACACCCACACTTAAAACGGTATTAGCAGGAATAACTGGCAAGAATTTATATTGGTTCAATACCAAAGGATATTGAGAAATGCTATTTACACTTGTACCTACTGCTAAAGGAGCAGATGATTGAACATTACCAGCATTATCTTGAGCTACTATAAAGTACATAACGCTGTCATTGATGCTCAATGCAGGCACGAATTGCAAGTAATCAATTACAAAATCAGCAGTAGCATTGGTAGCAGAGCCACTCATATTGATTGCGCCACTGCTATACCATGTTGCTCTGTCTCTTGTATAATAGATTCTAGGTCTGTTTATACCTGAGTTAACAATACCATTGTTATCTGTAAATACCACTCCAGTTAATGTTCTTGTTCCAGAAACAGAACCTGCATTGGTAAATGGAGTAAACATGATAGTTGGAGGGAATGCATCAGGTGATTGAGAGAAATTACCTGAATGTGCTCCCACATCTGAAGGAGAATTGCTTGCTCTCAAATTTCCAAAGAAATCTTCTGTTACTGAAGTAACGCTTGCGTCACCACTCTTTTCTGCAGGATTACTTGAATTTAATGCAAGTGAAGCAACATCTGCAGTTCCTAATGAATTAGCTACAAAATTAGGATCAACAGAAGCAGAAGTTAAGTCTAACCTAACCCTAGATTTCCAGCTACTAGAGTCACCTCCTAATAAACCATAGCGCGAGTTGGTAAAAATAATTCCACCAGCAAAACCATTGATTCCGGGAGTAAAGATAATATTGTTATCACTGTTAATTCTTAATGAATCTTGGAGACGAACACCAAAGTTAAAGCCTGTTGCTGTTCCACCATTACTTGTTGCATTAAAAAGAATGTTGTTTCTTAAATTTAAAGTTTGCCCAAGAGTAATTTGAACAGAGGTTTCAAATGCAGCAGTGTTTAAAGCTCCTGCTCCAGGATTACCATTCACAAATACAGTATTATGGAAATAATTACTTTGAGTTGTGGTTTGGTGCCATATACCTCTTTGGGTATTTGCATTGGTAAATAGTGTTGCATTTGAATCAATACCCATCCTAACCATATTGTTAGCATATGTTGCAAAACCATTAACATTTGTTAAACCTGTTAAAATTGGACTTCCAGTTGAAACACTTCTGATACTGTGAATGAAGTTTCTGCTTATGCTAGAATTATTACCAACTAAATTGGCACTTGTGCTCAATAACATACCTATTACATTGGTACCCGAAGTAGTATTATTATGTTGTATAACGCTAACGGTATTTCTGCTTATATTGTTATTTATTGCACTAGGGCAACTGATCAAAATACCAATTAAACCAGCAGAGGTAGTTGCGTTGATAGAAGATGAATTTGAATTAATATTCCTAACATTATTCCCTGTGAAAGTTAGTTGTCCGAAAGTATTGAAGACACCAATTCCTGCAGTTTGAGTGGAAGCCGGTGTGGCTGTCCACATCCAAACGCTATCAACGGTATTATTGGTAAGTGTTTGAGATCCTGTGATTGACGCAGAGCAGAAAATTCCACATAGCGGCATAATGGTGGTTGTACCAGTATAATTAGACCTAGAGTTTAAACCATAAACTAAATTATTATCAATCACATTTGATCCAAGAGTTACAATTATACCATACATACTATGAGAAGCCGCAGACTGGTTGATTAATGTTCTAATAGTATTATTTGCAATTGTTTGACTCAAGCTATTTGAAGTTAATACAATACCAGAAAGGGCACAAGTTGTGGTAGTACTTGTACTGAATGAAGTTGTTACCAATGCATTGATAAAATTGTTTGAGATATTGGTAATGTTTGAAGAGCCAGAACCAACACTAATTCCAAAAATACCAGCAATAGTTGATGTATTCAATACATAAATATTTGAAATGGTATCACCAGTGATGATTACGTTTCCTGTTGCAAATGATTGAATTCCCATAAACCTTTGATTTGCGGTTGATGAAATTCCATCAGCTTGTATTAAACTTCCAATTCTATTATTGGTAACATTATAAAGAGAGGCAGTACCTTGAACCAATATTCCAGTTGCTTGGAGTGTATTAGTTGTACTACTAAATCTAATGTTTTGAATTACATTTCTATTTACAGTTGTTCCTGTTGTTAAACCTGTATTTAAATTGATACCAGTAAATGATAATGAACCACTCATTGTCCATGCAGTACCTGCCGCAAATGGCGCTGTACCTCCAATCCAATTGTTGGCAATGGTATTGTCATTTGTAGTTGAACCCGCATTAATTAAAATTGGATTTAAGGTTAATGTTGAGGTAAAAATAGGAGCATAATTAAAATAGAAATGATTACCTGTAATTAAATTATTATTTCCAGAACCAGTGGTTAACTGAATTCCATTAGCAGTGAAGTTAATAAAATGATTACCTGTAATAGCAATATTGGTATTTAATCTAGGAGTAGTACCCTGACCATAAATTCCCACTGCTGGGAAGGTGGTACCCGTTAAATCCATAATTAAGAAGTTATTGATAAAAGATAAGTTGCTCAAGCCTCTGGTGGTGGTAGTCGGACTTAAGTTAATGGTTCCTGCATTTGCTCCAGCAGTAATGGTATTTCTACTTGCAAAAATTACACCTGAAATGGTGTCATTTGAACCTCCATCAATAAATGCCAAAGCAGGAGTTCCAGCAGAAGTACATCTGATGATTAAGTTTGTATCTAATGGATTAGCACCTGGTGCCCATCCTAAAATATTTATCCTATCGGTTCCAACTAATCTTATTAAACCTAAGTTGCTAGTACTTGTTCCAGCTAAAGTAACTTGTCCCGCACCAGAAGCTGGCCTAATAGTTAAAGTATAATTACCAGCTCCACTTTCCAACCACTTGTTTAATTGAACTGCACCCGTTTCAACAGTACTACCTTGAACTAATACCGTTGTATTGGCAGTTAAAGTACTACCATTGATAGCTGCAAATAAACCTCCAGGCCCGGTTAATGTTGGGTATGAAGGAGAACCAATTCCTGTTCCAACATAAACTGTTGTAGCAATTGGATCATTATAAATATAAGAAGCTGGCACTAGCGGCGAGCCAGTTACGCTATTTACATTGGTTGCTGTTGGGTATGGCGCCCTTGAATTGATATTTCCAGCGGCAACATCTTGGGCAATTACATAATAATAAACAGAATCACCTAATGTAATACCACCTAAAGCCGAATGGTCAATAGTAAAATTATACACACCATTTGAAGCTGAACCAGAAGCTAAAACGCCAGCACTAGAACTCCATGTTCCTTGGTTCTTTCTGAAATATACTCTTGGAGCGTCAGCTGCCGAGGCTATATTACCAGCATCATAGATAGTTGCTTGGAATGTTCTGTTAGCTGTAGAACCAGCATTGCTTAAATTAGTAAAATAAATTGCAGGGTTAATAACATCCGTTGTCAAGGTAAATGTGCCTGAATGAGCACCAATATCTGGTCTTCCGCTTCTAACAGCTCCATTAATATCATCTAAAACAAAAGCTGAAATGGTGGTATCACCCATGCTTTCAGCAGGATTGGTTGTTTGTAATCTTAAATCTACACTTGAGGCAGCTCCAGTTCCATCAACAAAATTAGGATTGATATAACCTGATGAGCTTTCTTGTAAGAACAAGTTAGCAACTGTACCAGCTCTTCTTAATGAGTTAATATCTGTAAAATCTGTGGCATTGAATCTGCCCACAAATGAATTACCACTCAAAGCGTTAAAGTATAAGTTAAAATCAGATGTAATGGTATAAACATTTACCCCATTTAATAATTGGAATAAAGATGTAGGGTAAATAATGTTGTAGTGGTTACTTGTTGCGGTACCTGTATTGGTTGAATTATTTACTAAGATATTATTCCTTACATCATTGAAGGCAAAAGCAGCTGCCGATGGTGTTGCAGTCATTTCTAATGCAGCAGTATTAACAGCACCATAACTTGGGTTAACATCTACCAACACATTATTGTAGTAAATTCTTAACTGCCCACTTGCACTTTGAATTAATATACCTCTATATGTTCCAGCTTTTTGAATTTGAGCACCCAAAGTGTCTCTTCCAATTCTAACAAGGTTGTTTGAAATAGTGGCAGTACCACTTTGAACTTGTAAACCATATTGGATAGAACCTGTTGGTGAAAAGCCAGTTGGAAATGCGCTACCAAAGCTATGGATATTATTTCTACTTAAGCTTGATACATTTCCAGCAATAGCATTGGATGCTTGAAACAAAATACCAACTAAGGTTTGACTATTGTTACTTATATCTGCAGAAACTAAATGCGAAATAGTATTTTGAATAATTACCTGATTGGCAGCACTAGTTGATGAATTAATGCCAAATATTGAACCTGCACCGGGACCATTAAAGGTTAACCTATTGATATTGTTGTTTGAAATAGTTGCTTGATTTAAAACTTGTGCAAAAATTCCATTAATTTGAGTACCTGCAACTGTAGCAGTTGGCAAATTATTTAAGTTAGTAATCGTATTATTACTTACAGTGTGAATATTACTTGTGCTCAAAACAATACCATTGATACTAGCATTGGTTAAAGTATTTGCCGTATTAGATGTAATGAAAAAATCTCGAACGGTATTATTGTTTACAGTTGCAGCACCACTTACAGATGCCAATCCGTATACAGATATTCCTTGTAATCCATAATTTCTAAAATCACTTACAATATTGTTATTCATAACCTGACCATTGGTGAAAGATTGCAAATAAATTCCACCCAATGCAGCAGAGGTTAAACCTGAGGTTGAGTTACTATTGGTATAAAAGTTTTGAACCCTATTATTAATAACATTGTTGATACCTCCAGTAATATACATACCCATAGCTTTAGTTCCAGTAGCAGTTGGGTTAATTAAGCTAATGGAGTCTGCTGCATTAGGCCCACCAATTACATTTCCTCTAATTTGAACATTTGGCGAACTGTTTCCAGAAAACAAACCAATAAATGCGGCACAAGTAGTGGTATTGATATTGGTGGTTCTAATATTCATTCTAGAAACTGTGTTGCTATCAATATTGATATTCGCTGAGTTATTACCAGAAGTATAAATTCCGAAAACAGTATTTGAACTCAATTGTGTTGTGGTAAAACTTGAAACAACATTGTTTTTGATGTTTGAAATTCCAGTTGAGAAAGAATAAATACCAGAAAAACCTGTACAATTGTTACCTCCACCACCGTTGAATATCATATTGTTGGTATCATTTGGATGCCCAATTGTGTTGTTCATTATGTTTAACATTCCACTGCCAGAATAAATTCCTTGGAAATAACCAGCAGAACCAACACCAAACTGCATGTTTCTGATGGTATTATTGCTAATTGATGTTAAACCTGTTACACTCGCATTAGAAAAAATACCATAATAAAACCAAAAGCCCGAATGAACCATAGTTTGTTTTGGCAAACCAGGTGCAGTACCTCCATTAAAAGGAGCAGTTCCTCCTAAGAAGTTTCCATTGATATTATTATTGATAGAATTTACATTACTTGGGTTGAACCAAATTCCATATAAATTATTAGTACTGATGGTAACTGTTGCCACAGTATCATAAATACTATTTCCTCTTATAT